>JALVIU010000001.1 GCA_027028665.1 Candidatus Atribacteria bacterium
TAACAGAAGGGATTAAAGTAACCTACAGAAAAGATGGAGCTGAGAGAGGCGATATAGCATGATATTTGATGCAGCAGGGATAAAGAAGTCAGATATTTTAATACTATCAAAGAAATTTTTAGAAGAAATAAAAGCAATGAAATATAAAATGTGGTAACCAAAAACTTAAAAAAAATCTATAAATGATGAATATACTTTTTATTGTGCTGTTCCAGAAAATAAAAGTGTAAGGAAGCTTATAAGAAAAACTATTTATATGCTAAAAAATTATATGATTAAAACGACAATTTTAAGTTTAATAATTTTCCTCCTAATAGGGGGATGTACTATGGGAATAGAAGAAAAAATCATAAATATTGAAGGAACTATAAAATATGTACCATTAGAAGGTGGATTTTATGGCATTATAGGTGATAATGGCGAATATTATGATCCTACCAATCTTTTAAAGAAATTTCAAAAAGATGGTTTAAGAGTAAAAATAACTGCAAAACTCAAAGAAGACATGGCAAGTATACATATGTGGGGTAAGGTAATAGAAATATTAGAGATTACTTTACTGCCTTAATCACAACAAAGGAACCCTTTCCATACCCCTCTTCTATAGGTTCGCAGGCTTTGATTTCATCTAATTTATGAAATATAGTTTGTACAAATGAAAAAGTTTTAAAATCTATCTTCTTTAACAAATTTACAATCTCTTCTGTAGTATAAAATGTAGCATACTTATAGAATAGGTTTTCATTTTTGTGGGCTTCATATTCTTTTCCAAGAGGACTTTCTCTGTCTACAAATCCTATTATCAAACTACCATTTGGCTTCAAAATCCTATATACTTCACTAAAAGCCTTTTTTATATCATCAACAAAACATATTGTAGTTACCATCAAGGCAAAATCAAATTCTGCATCATCAATTGGTAGTGCCTCTGCCACACCCTTTATTACTTCTATACCTCTCTTAATTGAAACTCTTCCCATCTTCTCTGATGGTTCAACTCCTACCTTTATACCCAAAGGTACAGCAAACTTGCCACTTCCTACTCCTATTTCTATACCTTTTCCTTTTTTCGGGAGTAAACTCCTAATAGCCTCAAGCTCTGATTCATATGCATACTTATTTTTCTCAAACCACCCCTCATAGAGATCAATATGTTCCTCAAAGGGTTCTATTTTTGGCATTTTGCCCTCCATTTAATTACTTTATTACCACCTGACTCCATAATTCATCTATACCTTCCTTTTTGTTAAATAATTCATTAAAACCAATAAAAATATTATCCAGAATCTCAAATAAAAGATCCCGAAGGGGATAAGTCCTGAGAGTCAGATCATACATAGTTGTAACTATTTCGGAGATCTCATCTGGCATATCTTTTACACTATTATTCACATTTAGACCTATACCTATATAGATCGTTTCCACACTTTCTCTTCTTACTTTTGTATCTATAAGGATGCCAGCTATCTTTTTGCCATTCCAGAACCCCTCCCGGCCTCCCCTTTGAAAGGGGAGGGGTATGTATATATCATTTGGGGGTTTGACCTGAGAATGTATATTATGATTTTTAAGAGTCCTGACCAAAGAAAGTGCAGGAATCTTTACTATATACGGAAGATATTCTCGTGGAAAACCAGAAGGGCAAAAAGAGAGGGTAAACCAGAGTCCTCCTTCAGGAGATACCCAATCTCTTTTTTTTCTCCCCCTTCCATCTTTTTGGATATCTGCCCAGATGACTATCTTCTTATGCTCACACAAAAATTCTCTTATTAGATCAGAAGTGGAACCTACCTTTCTATAATGGTAGATCAGGATATCCTTATACCAGAATTTTTCAGCTTCCTCTATCTCTCCTTCCTCCTGCCCCTGAGCTCCTCAAATATCTTATAAAGCGGTATATCCATAAAACCAAGAAGTACCATTGTATGAAACCAGAGGTCTGCTACTTCATATATGATCTGTGCTTCATCTTTATCTTTGTAAGCTATAACTACTTCTGTAGCCTCCTCACCGATTTTTTTAGGAAGTTTATCTTCTGGATTAGAAAAGAGATAGTTTACATACGAACCCTCTTTGGGGTTTTGCTTTCTATCCTTAATTACACCCATTACTTCTCCCAATACATCATAGGAATCCTCCTTCTCCACAATGTTAAACTTAGGGGAAATCTCTCTGTAAAAACAGGAGTAGTGTCCTGTATGACATGCCACACCTACCTGCTCTACCAGTAGTAAAATGGTATCCTCATCACAATCTATTCGGATCTCCTTTACATACTGATAATGTCCCGATGTCTCACCCTTTTTCCAGAGCTTTTGGCGAGAACGAGAAAAATAGTGGGCAATCTTTGTTTCAAGGGTCAGCCTGAGAGCCTCCTCATTCATATATGCCACCATAAGTACCTGTCGTGTAGAATAATCTTGCACTACAGCAGGCACAAGGCCTCTATCATCAAATTTTATACTATCTATAATATCCTTTATAATCTTACCTCAACTCCTTTCTCTCTCAGATATTCCTTTAGTTTCTCTATCCTTAGTTCCCCAAAATGAAAAAGAGAAGCTGCAAGTGCTGCATCTGCATGGGCATAATCAAATACCTCGAAAAAGTGCTCTACCTTCCCTGCACCACCTGATGCAATAACAGGGATAGAAACTGCATCTGAGATAGCCCTTGTAAGTTCAAGTTCATACCCATCCTTTGTTCCATCTTTATCAATACTTGTAAGGAGGATCTCTCCTGCGCCCCTATCTTCTACCTCTTTTGCCCATTTTACTGCATCAAGTTCAGTAGGAGTCCTTCCTCCTTCTACATATACCCTATACATATCCTCATCCTTTTTGGCATCTATTGCCACTACTATACATTGGGCCCCGAATCTCTCAGAGGCCTCCTGGATAAAATCTGGATTCCTTACAGCCTGGGTATTAATAGAAACCTTATCAGCACCTGCCATGAGGAGATTCTCTATATCCTGAATATTTCTTATTCCTCCACCTACAGTAAATGGGATAAATACATTTTGGGCAACTCGCTCCGCTACATCGAGCATGATATTTCTCTTCTCATATGATGCAGTTATATCTAAAAAGACGAGTTCATCTGCCCCTTCGTCATTGTATATTTTCGCAAGATTAACAGGATCTCCTGCATCTATAAGACTTACAAAATTTACACCCTTTACTACTCTACCCTCTTTCACATCAAGACAGGGAATTATTCGTTTTGCAAGCATCTATCTATCTCCTCCATATAGAGAAATAGCTTCAGAGAAATCAATCTTTCCTGTGTAAAGTGCCTTCCCTATTATTACACCAACTACCATTGGAAACATAGAAATTTTCTCTAAGTCCTCTATCGATGTAATTCCTCCACCTACTATAAATCTCAAATTGGGATATCTTTCACTTAGATAATCCAATAAAGCAGTATCAAACCCTTCAAGTGTTCCATCTCTTTTTATATCTGTCACGATAATCTCTTCAACACCAAAACTCTCAAGATAAGGTATTGCATCATCTATGGTAAACATTGTATCTTCCAGCCATCCTGAGATAGCAACCCTCTTATTTCTGATATCAAGAGACGGAATAATTCTATCTGGATATATGGTGAATAGAGTCTTTGCAAGGGATTGATTTTTAAATATCATACTCCCTATCACAACCCTCTTTACGCCCATACTAAAATATTCTTTTACAAGCTCTTCACTCCTTATCCCTCCCCCTATCTCTATATCTATATTCACAGCCTTTACTATCTTTTTTACTACCTCTTTATTTACACCCCTTCCCTCTCTTGCACCATCCAGATCTACCACATGTATAAGCTTTGCACCCAGGTCTTCCCACTTCTTCGCCACATCAACAGGATCCTCTGAAAAGACCTCTACCTTTTCATAATCTCCCTGAAAAAGCCTTACACACCTTCCATCTTTTATATCTATAGCAGGGACAATAAGCATACTTACTCCTTATATATTTGCAAAGTTTTCAAGGACCTTAAGCCCTATATTTCCACTTTTTTCTGGATGAAACTGGGTACCAAATATATTACCCTTCTCCACTACAGATGGAAACTCTATTCCATATCTGGTAATCCCCTTTATCACATTTCTATCTTTAGTATCTGCATAGTAGGAATTGGCAAAATAAAAATAGGTATTATCAGGTATGCCCCTCAAAAGATAGGACGAACCTGCCAAAGAGACACTATTCCAGCCCATATGAGGTACTTTAACATCACCCTCAAAACGCACAACCCTTCCTTTAAGAAGGGCAAGACCTTTATATAATCCTCCCTCTTCACTTTCTTCAAACAAAAGCTGAAGACCAAGACATATACCCAGAAGGGGCTTCCCTTTTGCAACTTCCTCTTTTATCACACTGATAAGCTCTCTTTCTTCTAAAAAAGTTATGGCATCACGAAATGCCCCAACTCCTGGTAAAATAATTTTTTCTGCGTCCTTCACATCTTTTGCATCATTACTTATCTTTACTGCCTTCCCAATAAATCTTAGAGCCTTCTCCACACTTCCAAAGTTTCCTACACCATAATTTATAATCACTATCATACAAGTAACCCCTTTGTAGATGGAATATCATCTCCTGTAAGAGATGTAGCTATATGTAAGGATTTTCCCAATGCCTTAAACATAGCCTCAATAACATGGTGTGCATTTTCACCTCTTATCATATCCACATGAAGTGTAATCCTGGCCTGATTAACAAATGCCCTTAAAAATTCTACTACAAGACTTACAGGAAAATCCCCTACACGTTCCTCGTAAAACTTTACATTATAAGATAGATAAGGTCTCCCACTTATATCCAATACCACCCTTAAAAGTGCATCATCCATAGGAAGTAAAAAGGCACCAAATCGCTCTATTCCCTTTGCATCCCCTACAGCTTTAAGGATTGTACTCCCAAGCACTATCCCTACATCTTCCACTGTATGATGGAAATCTACCTCGAGGTCCCCTTTTGCCTTAAGCTCTAAGTCAAACCTCGCATAACGAGAAAAGGAGACAAGCATATGATCGAAAAAAGGGATCCCTGTATCTATATCTGCTAATCCCTTTCCATCAAGATTCAATGTGCATAAAATATCTGTCTCCTTTGTCTTTCTCTTCAAGGTATAGGTTCTATCAGCCATTTTTATCCCTCAAATATTCTAAAAATTCATTTACACTGGGAAATACAAAAGAGGCACCTATCTTCTTATAAGTCTCAAACCTTATACCTGCATCACTTTCTGTACCCCTGGAAAGCACCATACAGGAAAGCACCTCTTTTCTTCCTGCCCTTTTATTATAATTCTCTGTAACCCTATAATCATCCATGGTATCCCCTATAAATACAGCCATTTTAAAATCTAATCTCTCTTTTAGTATTTCAAGACCCCTGGGGTCGGGTTTATCAGGGATTTCACTATTTGTAAGTATATATTCATCACTAATAAGGTCAAAGAGCTTGATTTTTGGTTTTATTATATCTACCTCTTCCTTTAACCTCCCTGTAAGTACACCTATCTTATATCTCTTTACAACATCTATAAGATCCTCTCTCATAAGAGGTTTTTCTTTTTCTATTACACCATCATCTTTAAAATACTTCGGTTCAAATCCGTATAAAATCTTAGTATACTTACCTGCATATGATTCCATTCCAATCTTTTCTATAAGTTCCTCATCGTATGAAACCTTATCAACAGGAAGCCCCTCATCCTCAAGAAGTCTTAAAAACCTCTCAAAGCCCCCTCCCATTTCCCTTAACCTCTCCAGAACCAAAACAAGATCTGGTGGTTTACTCATAAGCTTTTCAAGGTCTTTTGTGTTGTATTTTATAGATTTTGCAATAAAAAATATGGCAACTGCCTTTAAGATATTCCACTCATTATTAAACCCACCAGTAAGTTTAAACAATTCTACCTGTTCATAGGGAAAAAACTTATCAGGTCCTGAAAAACCGTATATATCCTTTAGATAGATATCAAGGGCAATCCTGATACTATCACTATATGAGAATCTTGTATCTATAAGTACACCATCTATGTCAAATATAAGGGTATCTATATCATCTATATTGACATCTTCATCAACCCAAGAAAGATTCAATCTAAAACCTCCTTAAGGGCCTCTAAAAAGATATCCATCTCTTCTTTCTTTCCAATAGTAATACGCAGTGAATATGTATTACCATTTAATGGATCCTTATATGTCCTTATGAGGATACCTTTATCTGCCAATGCCTTTCTGATCTTATCATCATGATCATCTGTTTGCGCATACAAAAAGTTTGCCACACCAGGATATACCTTAAGCTGAGGGAACTCTTCCTTTAATATTTTATACACACGTTCCCTCTCTTCTATAATCTTATCTACATAAGGTTTGAGCTTATCGTAGTTCTCCCATACGATACTTGCAATAGCTACAGAGAGAGAATTTATATTATAAGGACTCTTTACCTTCATAATCTCACTCATTATATAAGGATTTGCAATAAGATAGCCCACCCTCATTCCTGCAAGGGCAA
>JALVIU010000002.1 GCA_027028665.1 Candidatus Atribacteria bacterium
AATACATCAGTGCAGCTGTCTTTATAGCATTTACATCACCTAATACCTTTGCTATTTTTGATTTCTCTATTGCTTTGAAGGCATTTGGTGCTATTATCGCAGCAAGTATACCAATAATAGCAATTACCACCAGAAGCTCAATAAGAGTAAAACCCTTTGAGTTTTTATACATATATAATCCTCCTTGAATTAATTTTTTCGATTTTCTAATATAATTATACCCTACTTTAAAAAAATTAGGACCTAATTTAATAAAAAATTTTTCAATTATAATAAAAAATTTCAATTAAAGATAAAAAATATTAAAAAATAATAATACTAAAATATGCTTATTTTTTATATATCCCTCTTGACATGTAACAAATTAAATGATAGAATATGAGCGAAATGAGGGGCGAAAGCCCCTCCCCCCTCCTCATTTTTAGCCCTCTGGATTTTTCTAAATTCCCTATTAAGGTATTGACATAGGGGATTTTTTCCATTATAATCAGATAGATATCGGGGCTGTGGCGCAGTTGGGAGCGCGTCTCCTTGGCGTGGAGAAGGTCGCGGGTTCGACTCCCGCCAGCTCCATTTTTATCTTTTGAGAAATCTTACCTCGTCTCATATGAGACGAGGTTTTTTTCTAAATATTACCTCAGATAGGGGGAAGCTATGAAAAAAGAAGAAAAGAGAGAAGAAAGAGAGTATAATTTCAAAGAAATTGAAGAGAAATGGCTAAAGATATGGAATGAGAAAGAATTTTTTAAAACAAGACAGGATAAGAATAGAGAAAAATACTATGTTCTTGAGATGTTCCCCTATCCTTCTGGCGATCCCCATATGGGTCATCTCAAGAATTATGTCATAGGAGATGTAGTAGCCAGATATAAAATAAGAAATGGTTTTAATGTACTTCATCCCATGGGTTGGGATTCTTTTGGTCTCCCCGCAGAAAATGCAGCAATCGAACATAAAATCCATCCTCACATATGGACAAAGGGAAATATAGAAAAAATGAAGAAAATGCTCAATCGTATAGGAATTACCTACGATTGGGATAGAGAAGTTACTACTTGTGAACCAGATTATTATAAATGGACTCAATGGTTATTTTTAAAACTATACGAAAAAGGACTTGCATATAAAAAAAAGGCACCTGTTAATTGGTGCCCACATTGTAAAACAGTACTCGCAAATGAACAGGTAATAGATGGAAAGTGTGAGCGCTGTGGCACAGAGGTCACAAAAAAAGAACTATCTCAATGGTTTTTTAAGATCACAGATTATGCAGAGAGACTTCTAAATGATATACATCTTCTTTCTGGTTGGCCAAGAAAAGTCCTTACCATGCAGAAAAATTGGATAGGAAGGAGTGAGGGAGCAGAAGTAGAATTTGAAATAAAAAAGCTTGGTGAAACTGTTACCGTGTTTACAACAAGGCCTGACACCCTTTTTGGAGTGACTTTTTTCGCACTTGCTCCAGAACATCCTCTTGTAAATAAAATAATAGAAAAAAGTCCCTATAAGAAACAGATAGAGGCTTTAAGAGAGAGAGTAAAAAAGAAAAAGGATATAGATAGAATTGCAGAAGGCGCAGAAAAAGAAGGGGTACCTACTGGATTTTATGCAGTAAATCCTATAAATGGAGACGAGGTACCTGTCTGGATTGCAGACTATATCCTTGTAGAATACGGAACAGGCGCCATTATGGGAGTACCTGCTCATGATCATAGAGACTTTGAATTTGCAAAAAAATATAAGATCCCTATAAAAGAGGTCATAAAACCTCTAAAAGGGGAAAGTACTTTACCAGATGCAGCCTTTGAAGAAAAGGGTATTATGGTGGACTCAGGACCATATAGTGGATTATCCAGTGAAGAAGGAGCAGAAAAAATTATAAAATACCTTGAATCAAAAGATATAGGAAGAAGAAAAATTAACTATCGATTAAGAGATTGGTTAATTTCACGTCAGAGATATTGGGGTGCACCTATTCCTGTGGTATATTGTGAAAAATGCGGCATAGTACCAGTACCAGAAAAAGACCTACCTGTATTATTACCAGAAAACGTGGATTTTCTTCCCCAGGGAAAACCACCCCTTGCAACGAGTGAAGAGTTTATGAATACTACATGCCCCAAATGCGGCGGACCTGCCAGGAGAGAACCTGAAACAATGGATACATTTGTGGATAGCTCATGGTACT
>JALVIU010000003.1 GCA_027028665.1 Candidatus Atribacteria bacterium
ATAAGTATACTCTGATAGGGGATGAACATACCAAAGAGTATAAGAGGAAATATAATCTCTGAGCCTCTAAATTTCCACTTACTAAATACATATCCATTCATAGAGCCTAAAAATGCCGATATGATGGTCGCAGGTATTACTAAATATATACTATTTTTAAAGCTCGTGCTCAGGCCTCTGTATCCTTTGTCTTCATTTCCCAACCAGGCATTTTTAAAACTTTCAAAGGTAATATGTTTGGGAAGATTCCACATATTTTTTAGACTTACCTCTGAAAAGCTTTTAAGACTTGTTGCGAAAAGGACATAAATAGGAATTAGATAAATTATTGCTAATACGATAAGTATTATGTATATTAATGGCCTTGTCCGCATTTCATGCCTCCTCTCGTTTTGCGCTAAATATAAGATATGGTATAACCAGCACGCCAACCATTATAAGCATGATTATTGCTATGCTTGCACCTTGTGCGAATTTGTTTCCCCTGAATGTTGTATCATACATAAAATATGCAGGTACGTCTGTAGAAAAACCTATTCCTGGCCCTGTCATTGCTGCCACTAAATCAAAGATCTTAAGTGATATATGGCCAAGAATGATGATTGCACCTATTGTTATAGGCTTCAAAAGTGGGAGGATAACATATCTATATACCTGAGTAGGTGTAGCCCCATCTACTTGAGCTGCCTCTCTTAATTCATATGGAATTCCGCGGAGTCCTGCAAGATACATGGCCATTGTATAACCGGATAACTGCCATACAGCTGCAATAACCACTGCTTTTATCCCTATATCTGGATCAGTATACCATCCACTCTTTAAGAATCCTAAACCGATTTTATCGAATAATTGATTAATCCCTACGCTACCCAGCTGGGCACTGCCTGGGTTTAAAATCCATCTCCATACAACACCTGTTACAATAAAGGACAAGGACATGGGGAATAAAAATATGCTTCTAAATATACTTTCCCCTTTTATCCTCTGGTCAAGTAAGATAGCAAGGCCTAATCCTATAGTAATACAGGCCAATATAAAAAGGGTGGTAAATACCAGTGTATTGTGTAGATCTATCTGAAATCTCTCTATCTGAAAAAGCCTTGAATAGTTCCTAAAACCTACAAACTTTAAGTTAGGCATTACATTGTTCCATTTTGTCATAGATATGTATCCTGTCCACCCTATGAAAAGATAGATGAATGTAAATATTACAATAATAGATGGAAGGACAAACAAAAAGGCATATAACTTATCTTGGTTTAACTTTCCCATTTTTTTCTCCTATCCATATAATTAAAAAGGGGGCATTAGCCCCCTTTTCTTAGTAGAAATTTATATCTTATTGATCTACACCTGCATCCTCTGCAGCCATAATAAGTGCCTTCTGGGTCTTCATTACATTTCTTTTTGCTACAAAGAGAGCAATTGCATCTTTATACTCTGTTGCCCATCCTTCACTTGCTGCCGCACCGTGAATTACACTTGGTACGATCTTGTCTTTGTTCCAATCTTTTGCACAGGACTGTAAATATTCATTGAAGTCAGACATATCTACATCTGTTCTTGCAGGGATAGAGCCCTTCCTCATATTAAACTCTTTTTGTCCTTCTTTTGAGCCAAGTACCTTAAGCCATGCTATAACATTATCTCTATGCTTACAACCTTTTGGAAGGCCAAAACTATCAGATAATGCATCAAATATTCCTTCATTTCCTGGAGCCAATGTCCATCCGTAGCCATCGAATTTTTTGGCCATAAACCATCCATTGGTCCAGTCTCCCATGATCATCATAGCACCTTTCCCTTGAATAAGATATTGTCCTGCCTCATCCCAGGTAAGCGCAGAGTGATCACTGTTTACATAATTGAGCATCTTGTCAAAGAGCATGAGGGCTTCTGTAACTCTTTTGTCTGACCATTTTGTTTTTCCTGTCCAGAGTCCTTTGTATCCTTCTGCACCCAGTGTACCAATCAGGAATGTTTCAAATACATGTCCTGCTTCCCATCCATCTTTTGTACCCATAACAATAGGTACCACTCCTTTGCTTTTTAACTTCTCACATACTGCAAAGAAGTCGTCAAAGGTTTTTGGAGGTGTAATATTATATTTTTCAAATACAGCTTTGCTGTACCAGAGCACATTGGCCCTATGAATGTTTACAGGAACAGACCAGTAATCGCCCTTGTATTTTACGATATTTAAAATACCAGGGGGCATTACTTTGTCCCAACCTTCCTCTTTATATAAAAAGGTTACTGGTTCCATAAATCCTGTCTTTACCCATGTATCGATAAGTTCGTGGCCTGCATGTACCTGGAAGGAATCAGGTGGATCTCCACCAAGCATTCTGGTCTTAAGTACTGCTTTTGCATTAGTTCCTGCACCGCCTGCAACAGTTGCATTAATAATCTTTACATCTGGATAGAGTTTGTGATAAATATTAAAGAGTGCATTTAGACCTTCTGCCTCTCCTCCTGCTGTCCACCAACTGAAGATTTCAAGTTTACCAGAAAGTCCTGCAAATGCAAGGGTGCTTAATAATAAACTAAAAATTAGTCCTACAACTAAAACTCTAATTCCTTTCATACTTTCCAACCTCCTTTTCATTTTTTATTTAGGCATGGGGCTCTTATGCCCAAATAAATTATACACTTTCATTTATTTTTTGTAAAGCTTCTAAGAAAAATTAATTTATCAAAAATATATCCTAATATTACAAAAAATTTAGTTGACATAATCGAGGAATTTTTATATACTTATATAGCCTTTTATTAGTATAGGTTAATTATAATTAAAATTTTGAGGGATTTATATGTTTGATTCTTTAAGTCAGAAACTACAAAGGATATTTGATAAGCTAAAAAGAAAAGCCAAACTTACAGAAAAGGATATAGACCTTGTCCTTAAGGAGATTAGAGTTGCCTTATTAGAGGCTGATGTTAATTATAAGGTTGTAAGGGTTTTTATTTCTCGTGTAAAGGAAAAGGCATTGGGCAAGGAGGTAATGGAGAGCTTTACTCCTGCTCAACAAATAATAAAGATTGTAAGGGATGAACTTGTATATCTTCTTGGAGAAACATCCAAAGGTATCATAATAAAGGAGCCTTACCCATTTCTTATATTAATGGTAGGATTACAAGGATCTGGAAAGACTACTACCTGTGGTAAACTTGCAAACTTTCTTAAAAAAGAAAAAGGAAAGAGGCCACTTCTCGTAGGTCTTGATGTAAAAAGACCTGCTGCCTCAAGGCAACTTGCCATTATTGCAGAGAAAATAGGAGTATCTTATGTAATAGATGAAAGTGGTAATGCAACTCCTGTAGAGCTTTTAGGAAAGGCTTTAAAGAAGGCAGAAAAGGAAGGGTATGATGTTGTAATAGGAGATACAGCAGGAAGACTTCAGATAGATGAAGATATGATGTCAGAACTTGAAGAAATGGAGAGGAAGTATAAGCCTCGAGAGATTCTTCTTGTTATAGATGCGATGATAGGGCAAGAGGCGGTAAATGTAGCAAAAACCTTCAACGAAAGGTTAGGGATTACAGGATTTATACTCACCAAGATGGATGGGGATGCAAGGGGTGGCGCTGCGCTCTCTATTCGTGAGATTACGGGCAAACCCATAAAGCTTATTGGTACAGGAGAAAAATTAGAGGATCTTGAATTTTTCTATCCTGATCGTATTGCTTCTCGTATTCTGGGTATGGGGGATGTACTTACATTAATTGAAAAGATCGAGAAGACCCAGGATAAAAAGAAGCAACAACAAGTAGCTAATAAACTTGTTAAAAATCAGTTTAATTTTGAAGATTTTTTAGATCAATTACATGAGCTTAAGAGGATGGGGCCCATAGAGAACCTTTTGAGTATGGTACCTGGTCTTTCTCCGGGGACAAATATTCCTCAGGTAGACGAGAAAGAGCTTGCAAAGATAGAGGCTATTATAAATTCTATGACAAAAGAGGAGAGAAGGCATCCAGAAATTATAAACGCAAGCAGAAGAAAGCGTATTGCCAGAGGAAGTGGGACAGAAATCTCTGATGTAAATAGGTTAATTGGTCAATTTAAGAAGATGAAGAAGATGATGAAAAGATTTAAACGGATGAAAAATATAAAGACAGGTATATCGAATTTCTTACCATTTTAAATTAAGGAGGTGAATTAGTTGGCAGTAAAGATTAGGCTCACAAGGATGGGAGCAAAAAAAAGGCCATTTTATCGTTTAGTGGCTGTGGATTCAAGGGCGCCAAGAGATGGGAAGTATCTTGATCTTATAGGATACTATGATCCAATAGGTGCGAGCCCAGAAGAAATAAGGATCGATGAAGATAAGCTTAGATATTGGATTGGTAATGGTGCACATCTTACAGAAACTGCAAAAAATTTGGTTAAAAAAGCTGGTATTAGTATCTAATAAACAGAGTAAGGGAGGAACTATTTTATGAAAGAATTGCTTGAGTATATTATTAAATCATTAGTAGATCATCCTGAAGATGTAAATATTAATGTTGTAGATGGGTCTCGTTCTGTTATATTTGAAGTAAAGGTTTCACCGGAAGATGTGGGAAAGATTATAGGTAGGGAAGGTAGAATAGCCAAAGCAATAAGAACAGTGATAAAAGCTGCTGCAATAAAAGAAGGAAAAAGAGCAACTGTTGAGATAATTGATTAGTGGTGGGAAGTTCTTCCTTTAGAGTTATAGGAAAGATTATATCCTATTGGGGAACACGGGGTCATTTAAAAGTTTATTCCCTTACTTTTTCCCCGGATAGATACTATAAACTTTCTGGGGTATATGTATCCTCAGAGAAGGATAGAAGGTTTTACAATGTTGAAGAGGTAAAACCTTATAAGGGAAATGTCTGGTTATTTAAACTGGAAGATATTGATACAATAAGAGATGCTGAGAAGGTAAAGAATTGTTATATAGAAGTACCTGAGGCAGAAAAATTGGATCTACCAGAGGATACCTATTTTATCGATGACCTTGTAGGACTTAAGGTTTTTTCTTTGGAAGGTAAATATATAGGCACACTGAAAGATATAATAGAAGGCACAGCGAATGATGTGTATATAATAAGGGAAGGGGACAGAGAAGTGCTTATCCCTGCTGTAAAGGAGTTTGTAAAAGAGGTTGACTTGAAGGAAAAAAAGATGGTAATAAAAGTAATAGAGGGTCTCTTATGAGATTTGATATTATTACTATTTTCCCGGATATGTTTTCAGGCCCACTTTCCCAAAGTATATTGGGAAGGGCTCAGAGAGAAGGGATTATAGAAATCCATGTACATGATTTAAGAGACTTTACCAGAGACCCCCATAGAACTATAGATGATTATCCCTATGGGGGTGGAGCAGGGATGGTGTTTAAGGTAGAACCTCTTTATAAAGCGATAAGATATATAAAAAAACTTGTAGATACGCCTGCAAAGATTATTTCTATGTCTCCTCAAGGCAAGATTTTTAATCAGGATAAGGCAAAGGAACTTGCAAGAAACGATAGGATAATTATTATATGTGGGCATTATGAGGGGATAGATGAAAGGATATATGAGCTTTTTCCTATAGAAGAGATTTCCATAGGGGATTACATACTTACAGGAGGAGAGCTCCCTGCTATGATCGTGATTGATGCAGTTTCTCGTATGATCCCAAATGTAGTGGGAAATGAGGAATCTCTTGGATTTGAATCCTTTGAAAGAGGACTTTTAGATTATCCTCATTATACTCGACCAAGAGTATTTAGGGGAATAGAAGTTCCAGAAGTATTACTAAGTGGTAATCATAAGAGGATTATGGCCTGGAGGAAGAGACAGGCAGTAATCCGAACCCTTTTAAGAAGGCCGGAACTTTTGAAAACAGCAAAGCTTTCAGAAGACGAAAGGGCCATAATAAAAGATATAGAAAAAAGACTCGGAGAGGAGGTGTCACATGAACGAGATAATAAGGGAGATTGAGAGAGAATATCTTAGAGATGATATACCAGATATAAGGGTAGGAGATACTGTAAAACTTTATGTGAAGGTAATAGAGGATGAGAAAGAAAGAGTTCAGCCTTTTGAAGGTGTTGTTATAAGAAGAAGAGGTGGAGGAACAAGGGAAACCTTTACAGTTAGAAAATTATCACAGGGTATAGCAATAGAAAGAGTATTTCCTATACATTCTCCAAGACTTGTAAAGATAGAGATCTTAAAGAGAGCAAAGGTAAGAAGGGCTAAACTCTACTATCTTAGAGATAAAATTGGTAAAAAGGCAAAACTTAAGGAATTAAGATGAAGAAGACCTTTCTTGTTCAGGTAAAAGAGACCCTTATCACTATTGGTATTGCATTAGTATTGGCACTTATTATAAGGGCTTTCATATTGCAGACCTTTTATATACCTACAGGGTCAATGATACCTACTATTATGCCAGGAGATAGAGTTATTGCTCTTAAATTTTGGTATTATTTTGTCCCTATTAAAAGGGGCGATATAGTTGTTTTTAAATCTCCAGAAGAACCAAAGATTTTGGTAAAGAGGGTAGTGGGTT
>JALVIU010000004.1 GCA_027028665.1 Candidatus Atribacteria bacterium
GGATTTAGGGTAAGGAAAAACTTCAATTATGTAAAAGAACTTGCCCAAGAGAAGAAGGATACACCACTTACAGAGATAGAGCTTGACAAAATAGCTTTTGACCCGGAACAGCCCAGAAAGATAATAAATGAAGAGGGACTGAAGGAGCTTGCGCAATCCATAAAAGAGAAGGGCGTAATCGAGCCTGTTATTGTAAGGCCAGATGGTAATAAATTTATCCTCATATCTGGTGAGAGACGCGTAAGGGCTGCTAAAATTGCAGGACTTAAAAAGGTCCCTGTGGTAGTGAAAAAGGACCTTTCTATTCAAGAGGTAAGAGAGATTCAGCTCATAGAAAACCTTCAGAGAGAGGATATTACCCCACTTGAACGGGCTGAGGCAATCCGTGACTATCTCTCTCCACTGGTGTCTGAAGAGGAACTTCCAAAGGTTCTTGCTCAGATGGAATTTTCTCCTGACGATGTCCCGAAGGATGTAACGGACACAGTGTCCGTTCTATTGAAGAATCTAGGGAAAAGCCTTAAAACACTGAGAAGGTGGGTAGCACTTCTTTCTCTGCCTGGTGAGATAAAGGAGAGGCTTCGTGATCCTTCCTCCCCTATCACATCTCGCCATATAGAAGAACTATTAAAGTTGAAAGATATAAATCTTATAAAAGAAGTAATGGATTTTATAGAAAAAGAACATCTCTCTTCCTCTCAAACAAAAGAGCTTGTAAAAGAGGTAAAGAAAGGAGGCAATTTGCGTGTAGGATATAGATCATTTTTAAACTATATATCCAGGGTTAATACCTACCTTTCTGTACTTCCCAATGCAAAATTGAAAAAACCCCAAAAAGAAAAGATAAAGAAGGATCTTGCCCAACTTAGAGAAAAAATAGACAAGATCCTTACCCAATTATAGTTTACTTCTTAGGTTAAGTGTTTTCCTATGTTTAGTGTTAATACCCCACCACTTATGATCTCATCATGAGTTATCCTCATGGACTCAATTTGAATGAATGACCTTAAAAATTTTATGACAAAATAGGTTTTATGTGGTTTTCTTATACCACAGAAGTGCCCACCTACAATATATTCTTCTATTTTTCTATCATTTACTATTTTTCCGTATAGTTCCTCTGCCTGGTCACCTATTTTATTGTATAGGCCTATAATAACATATGTATCTTTGGTTTTTGGATATGTGTATTTATGAAAGGATACCCGTTTTGTTGCGGTGAGTTCTACCTGAATATTGTAATAATCCAATGAAACCTTATAATATCCAGGTTCTGCTATTTCTGTATCATACCTAAATTTTGATCTGTAGCCCATTTCTGGCTTAGTTTTTAATTCTGGAGGGCTATTTATTTTCTCGTTATAGGCATTAATATGACTTCTTCATAATTTGCTGCCCCTGTACCACTTAGGTGGTTTTGGCTAAAACCCATAATTGTAGTAACTGAATAATGATACCCTAAACACCAGTTTCATCCCTTAATCCCTGTATCTGGACTGGGTTGCACCAGTCCAAAGGAAGTGTTACTCCGGGGAAGGTGTGTCCGTGTTTTCCTGTGCCAATAAATAGATCCACATATTATACAGGAGCACTTTCTGTAGAGGCAAATGGAGAGGATATCAGTCAAAATAGGGCTGTAAAAATAAAAATGTTTAGATGTTTTATGGTTACCTTCTTATTTATTTTAATTATACTATACATATTTATACAATAAAAGGAGTCATTTTGGTAGATGGGGTTAGATGTCTAAAATAAGGGGAATACTTTTAAGATGTGTATCCCTATAGAGATAACGGACACTGTGTCCGTTATCTCTATAGGGAGAGGTTTAGCCAGGCAAAACAGGCTATGGGTTTACCTATTCCTTCCGTATCCCTTACCTTTCTTTTGATTATTATTGTGATTACCTACCCAGGATGGTCTTCCATTACTATCTCTTAATATAAAGGTCTTGTCATCCTTTACTACACTTACAGGGACAAATCTATCATCTACATATACCCCTGTCATAGTAACACTGTCTCCTACCTTTAGTGAAAGACCTATATTTTCCAGATACCAATATGGTCCAAATCCTACTTTAACTACTCTTCCATCTGATAGTTTAACAGTCCAATCTCCTGCACCTACACTCTCAATTACCCCTGCTACTTCTATCTTCTCCTGTGTAGCTATA
>JALVIU010000005.1 GCA_027028665.1 Candidatus Atribacteria bacterium
TCAGGTACTTTTATATCAAATTCTTTTAATGTCTTTATCGTTTTCATAGCTATAGCGTCATTGGATGTAAATATTGCATCTGGTTTACCTTGAACCTTTAAAATTCTTTTTATTATAGGGCTCATATCCTCCATTGATTCATCATCATATTCATATGTCCTGGGTAGAAGACCAAATTTCTCCATTGCATACATGTATCCCTCATATCTATTCTTAAAACTAAAGTGATCCAGGAAACCGTGTATATGAATTATATTTTTTAATCCATGAAGAATGAGATAGGTTACAGCAAATGATGCACCATCAAATCCATTACTTACTACGCAATCTACCTTTAGGGTAGGGATATATTGATCTACTAAGACTACAGGGATTTCACGATCCTGAATAGGGGTCACATGCCTCTCTTCTGTATCACTTCCTAAAAGGATTATTCCATCTGCTTTTTTGAATTTTCTCTTCTCTATAGTTTTTTCCATATTTTCCAATTTTATTTCAATATTGCCCCAGTGAGAAGCCTTTTGGATGCCATGCATTATGATCTCATAAAAGCCATTATTTTCGATATTAAAATCCTTTAAAAGTCTTTCGCTGAGGAGTACTAAGATATTAATCTTTTTCTTTCTTTTTTTTGTGGCAAGACGTCTGGCCCATGGATCTATCTCAAATCCATATTCCTTTAAAACTGCTAACACTTTTTTCTTTGTTTTAGGGGACACATTATGGGCATTGTTTATTACTCGAGAGACAGTGGCAACAGAGACACCCGCCTTTTCGGCTACCTCTTTTATGGTCATGAAAACCCCTCCTTCTTATTGTAACCGATTACATAATATCTCAAACTCTTATATCTGTCAACTCCCATGAAATATTATCTACTGAGATTGATAAAAAATATTTTGAAAATATAGCCTGTTTTCTTATTAATTTTCATATTTACCTTCAGATTTTTTAATTTTTTCAAATTTTCAAAGATTAATAAAGATAAAACATAGTAATCACACTTTAATTGCTATAAATTTCCTATAAAATAAAAATATTGGGCATAAATCGGATTGACAATAATTGTGATATGATTTAAAATTTGTAAACGATTTCAAAAGGAGGATATTATGAAAATTAAAGAGATGCTTGAAGCAAAGCTAAGAGATTTTGATAAGAACTCCGTTCCCAAAAGGAAAAATCAGGTAATAAACATCTTTAAAAAGAGGTTCTACATATCCCCTGAGCAGATCTACATTAAAAATTATATTCGTAAAACCCCTATCGCTGCATTTAATCCTGGTGCTATTGTAATCGACAAAAGGGTTTATATTTTCCCCAGAATGATTTTTGATTATTATACTTACAATTCAAGTATAGGAGTTTTTTCCATAGGTATAGATGAACTAATGGATGGAGCTATTCCTGAGAAGTTAGATACAGAAATATTATTGTGGCCAGATAAAATGTGGGAATTTGGTCATGGCGTAGAAGATCCAAGAATATATAAGCAAGGAGACATTATCTACATGTTATATACAGGTTCAAAACACTATGAAAGAGATAGTAGGTTAAATAAGAAATCTGTCCTTGCACTCTCAGAGATAAGGGAGAGGCATAAAGGATTATATGCAGATAAGAAGGGGTATTTTAAGATAATAGATAGTGATCAGGAGTATGTACCAGATTGTAAAGATAGTGCCTTTATAAAACCTTATAATGAAGAAATTACAATGCTTTTAAGGTTTGATACTGATTCTCCTACATCCTGTTGGAGAGGGATGAGTAATATCGACAACCTCACTATAGATGTAAATTCCATAGAACCTGTCTTTGTACCCTGTGAATGGGAAGAAAAAGTAGGATGGTCCACAAATGTAGTAAAAGTGGCTGAGGATAAGTATCTGGTAGGGTGGCATGGAGTATTGAAAGAGGATCTTTCCTATAAAGATGGATTTGCGCTTGTGGATGGTAAAGGGAAACTCCTTGGTATTACAAATTATTTACTTTCTCCAGAGGGGCTTATTGAATCATATGGAGATAGGGGACTGGTTATATTTGGTGATGGACTACTAAGATATGATGATTATATCATATGGATAGGTGGGATAAGTGATTATGCCATAGGTGTATTTATTGTCTCACTCTCCGATATATTAGACCAAATGTTATAATTTATAAGTTATATAGAC
>JALVIU010000006.1 GCA_027028665.1 Candidatus Atribacteria bacterium
TCCCTTTAAGTTCTATTTCTCCTTCTTTGTGTAAAATAGTCACCTCAGAAAATAGATTGATAGGGGCAGATACTAAAAAGGATTTACCATTTATCTCTCCCTGTATAAGCTCTCCACAGGTACCTGGTGAAAAAATAGTAAACTTATTAATCTTCATAAGGTATCTCTAAGGTCATATAGTCCTTTGCAATAATGGTATTTGGAAATATCTCTTTTGCCTTTGCAAGCAACATCTCTCCATCACTATATCTGGGAGATATATGAATAAGTAAGAGTTTTTTTACATTTGCCTCTTTTGCAATCCTTGCAGCATCCTTTACAGAAGAATGGCCTCTTTCTATGGCCATCACATCATCATCACCTGAAAACATACCATCATGCATAAGAAGATCTGCCTCTTTTGCAAAATCTACCATTTCAGACATAGGATTAGTATCTGTTGCATAGACAACTTTTCTACCCTTTCGAGGAGGACCCATCACCTGGCCTGGATAAACTATATTTCCATTGGGAAGGGTTACAGGATGTCCATCTTGAAGTTTTTTAAACAAAGGCCCTGGTTTTATCCCTAATTCTATTGCCTTTTCTGGATAAAATCTTCCTGGTCTTTCTGCTTCTTCTATCTTATATCCAAGATTAAATATTATATGAGAAAGGGGCATTGCATATATGGAATATTCTTTACTTTTATAGATCTCTCCACCTGTTACTTCATGTATTATAAGCTCATAATCCAACCTAAAATTCAGGTGTTTTTTCATATTATCCATAAATTCCTTCATTCCTGGAGGGGCATATAATTCTAAAGGTTTTTCTCGAGAAAATTGGGATAGGGTCATAAGAAGACCTGTGAGTCCCAATACATGATCCCCATGAAAGTGGCTTATAAATATCTTCTCAAGTCTACCTGGCTTTATGTGAGATCGCATAATACGAAACTGAGTTCCTTCTCCACAATCAAAAAGAAATACCTCTCCATTTCGTTCAAGTGCAAAGGCAGGGAGGCCCCTGTATAGGCTGGGGACTCCACCACCTGTTCCAAGTGCTGTAAGTTTCATGGCTTTATATTACTTTTGACTCCTTTTTATCTCAGAATAAACCTTAATAGGAAGTCCGTATATATCAATAAACCCTTTTGCTGCCTTATGATCAAACATATCCTTTTCATCATATGTAGCAAGGCTAAAATCATAAAGAGAATATGGGGATTTTCTTCCATTTATAATTATATTTCCTTTAAAGAGTTTCATCCTTATAGTACCTGTTACATTTTCCTGAACAGTTCTATTGAAACTATCAAGTGCTTCTTTTAGTGGAGAGAACCAGAGTCCATTATACACAAGCTCTGCATATTTTTGGTCAGTAATTGCCTTAAAGTGAAAGAGCTCACGTGGGGTAACCAGGGATTCAAGGTCCTTATGCGCCTCTATCAATATAAGGGCTGCTGGTGTCTCATAGGTTTCCCTTGACTTTATCCCAACAAGCCTATTTTCTATCATATCTATCCTACCTATTCCATTTTCTCCCCCTACCCTATTTAGATAATTTATAAGCTCTACAGGGCCCATTTCTTCTCCATTTATCTTTTTAGGAACCCCTTTTTCAAAATATATCTCAAGGGTAGTAGGTTCATCTGGGGTATCTTCTATCTTTTTTGTCCATGTATAAGGTTCATCAGGAGGCGGATTCCATGGATCTTCTAAAACACCACACTCTATACTCCTTCCCCAGAGATTCTCATCTATGCTATATGGACTATCTATATCTACAGGTATAGGTATATCATTCTTTTTTGCATATTCAATCTCTTCATCTCTTTTGAGGCTCCATTCTCTTACAGGTGCAATCACTTTTAGTGATGGATTAAGTGCCATTATGGATACCTCAAATCTTACCTGGTCATTTCCTTTTCCTGTAGCACCATGGGCTACATATTCTGCACCCTCTTTTTCTGCTACTTCTACAAGCTTTTTTGCTATAAGAGGTCTGGATAGGGATGCAGACATGGCATATCTACCCTCATACAATCCGTTTGCAAAGAGTGTAGGGAATATAAAATCTTCTGCAAATTCCTTTTTTGCATCTACGAGATATACCTTTTTTGCACCGATCCTATATGCCTTATTTTTTACCTCAGATAAATCCTTTTGTTGACCTACATCAAGCGCAAGGGCGATCACCTCAGCCTGATACTTATCTGCAAGCCATTTTATGGCAACAGAGGTATCTAAACCTCCTGAATACGCAAGAACCACTTTTTTCATATCTTTCCTCCTATCTATTTTAAGATATCCTCAAAAATATTCAAAAATGTATTTATATGTTCTTCCTCTATTATATATGGAGGAAGAAGTCTTATGACATTTCCATGTGTACAGTTTAGGAGTATCCCTTTTTCTCTAAAGGCTCCAACCATATCTTTACACTCTTCGTATAACTCTACTCCTATCATAAGTCCCTTTCCCCGTATATCTTTTATCTTTTTGGGATACTTTTCTTTTATCCTCTGGAGACCCTTTATAAGAAGCTCACCTTTTTCTATATTCGCTTCTATAAGTCCCTCTTTTTCCATTACATCAATAGTCGCAATACTTGCAGCTGCTGCTACAGGGTTTCCACCAAAGGTAGATCCATGATCCCCATATGTAAACACATCTTTTACCTTGGAAAATGCAATAAATGCAGAGATAGGAAGACCTCCGCCCAGGGCCTTTGCTACTGTTACGATATCTGGTTTAATATCTGTATATTCATAAGAGAAAAATTTCCCAGTTCTTCCCATTCCTGCCTGTATCTCATCTGCAATAAGTATTATATCATACTTATTGCAGAGCTCTCTTAGTGCCTTTAAAAATTTTTCATCTGCTACCTGTATCCCCCCTTCTCCCTGTATAGGTTCTACAATGATTGCGGCAACCTCATCATCAATAAGGGCTTCCACAGATGATATATCATTAAATAATGCCTCTTTAAAACTTGGCATAAGAGGTATATAATCTTTTTGGTATTTTTCCTGCCATGTAGCTGCTAATGTAGCAATAGTTCTCCCATGGAAGGAGTTTTTAAAGCCTATTACTTTATATCTTTCTTTTTCACCTTTTTTTACAAAATATTTTCTTGCAAGCTTTATTGCACCTTCATTTGCTTCAGAGCCACTATTTCCAAAAAACACCTTTGCTCCTTCATTTGCATACATAACAAGTTTTTCTGCAAGCTCTATCTGAGGCTCCATGTAATAATAATTGGAAAGATGTATATATCTTTTTGCCTGTTTTACTATGGCCTCTATTACCTCAGGATGGTTGTATCCAAGAGCCATAACAGCAATTCCTGATAAAAAATCAAGATATCTGTTCCCATTTGTATCGTATAGATATACACCCTCACCCCTTTCAATCATTATAGGGATTCTTTTATAGGTATTTATAAAATACCTTTCCTCAAGTTCTATAAAGTCCACAGAAATCACCTCTTTCTCTATGATTTTACAATCTCTGTTCCAATGCCTTCTTCTGTAAAGATCTCAAGCAAAATGGAATGTGCGAAGGTCCCATTAATTATATGTACCTTTTTTACCCCTCCCTGTAAGGCATCTACACCAGAGGTTACCTTTGGAAGCATGCCTCCTACAATATCCCCTTCATCTATGAGTCTTTTTGCCTCATTTATAGAAAGGTGAGAAATAATCCCTTTATCCCTGTCCATTACACCTTCAGTATCTGTAAGATATATAAGTTTCTCTGCCTTAAGCATCTGAGCTACCTTGCCTGCTACAATATCTGCATTTATATTGTATCCCTGTCCCTTCTCATCTATTCCTATAGAAGAAATAACAGGTATATAGCCTTCATAAAGTAGGGATTCTAATAGTTTGATATTTATACTCTTTATATCTCCAACATATCCAAGATCTAAAGACTCATTTAGTACAAGCTTTTCTGCCTTTATTAGATTGGCATCTTTTCCCGAAAGACCTATAGCAAGTCCACCTTGTGCATTTATTCCCGCAACCACTCTTTTATTAATCTTTCCCGCAAGGATCATCTCTACTATATCCAATGTCTCCTTATCTGTAATCCTATGCCCACTTACAAATTTGGATGGAATACCAAGTTTTTTCATAAGATGGGTTATCTCTTTTCCCCCTCCATGTACCACAATAGGCATCATACCTACAAATTTTAAAAGAACGATATCCCTGAATACCTCTTTGCTTAGCTCCTCATCTTCCATTACACTTCCGCCATATTTTATAACTATAATTTTCCCACTAAATTTTTGGATATATGGAAGGGCCTCCAATATAATCTTAACCTTTTCATGATTATTAAGCATCTTTACCACCTTCTCAAAGATTTAAGAATACTGGGTATTTATATTAATGTATTCGTGTGTAAGGTCTGTTGTGAGTATCTCTGCCTCCCCTACCCCTATCTTTAAATCTATAACAATTTCGATCTCCTTCTGTCCAAGATAATTTCTTACCTCTTCCCTGGAAAATGCAAGGGGTACCCCATTTTCTACAATCTTTTTTCCCATGTATATATCCACTTTACTTGGGTCGATTTTTATTCCTGCATAACCTAATGCAGCCATTATTCGTCCCCAATTGGGATCTGCACCATAAAGTGCTGTCTTTACAAGCATCGAATGTGCAATAGTTTTCCCTGCCCTCTTAGCCTCAGAAAAGCCATCTGCTCCTCTAATCTTTATCCTTACAAGTTTTGTTGCACCTTCTCCATCCTTTGCAACCAGATATGCAAGTCTCCCAAGTACATTATAAAGATGGGTATAGAACTCGTCAAATTGTTCATTCTCTCTGGTAATCTCTGAATTGTCTGCAAGACCATTTGCCATTATAAGTATAGTGTCATTCGTACTTGTATCACCATCTACTGTAATCATGTTAAATGTATTCTCAGTAGCCCTCGCAAGGGCAAGTTTTAACATGGGAAGAGAGATCTTAAGATCTGTCACTACAAAGGAGAGTGTAGTTGCCATATCAGGATTTATCATCCCTGAACCCTTTGAGATGCCTAATATATTTACCTCTTTATCATCTATAAAAAATGATTCATGGGCCATCTTTTTTATTGTATCTGTGGTAAGAATTGCCTCTGAGAAATCTTCATATCCCTCTTCAGATAAATTCTCTACACATAGACCAATACCAGATTCTATCTTATTCATAGGAAGAGACGGACCTATTTTCCCTGTTGATGCGATAGCTACTAAAGAAGCATCTATATTTAAGGTATCTCCTACTAATTCTGCCTCTTTTTTCGTATCTTTAAGGCCTTTTTCACCTGTGCATGCATTTGCTATTCCACTATTTACCAAAATGGCCTGGAGTTTTCCATCCTGAATTATTTCCATGTCATACAATACAGGAGCAGCTTTTACTTTATTCCTTGTAAATACACCCCAGGCTGTTGCAGGTACCACAGAATACATAAGACCAAGATCCTTTCTCTTTATCCTAATACCTGAATTTATCCCACTGAATTTAAAACCTAAGGGAACCTTCATTTGATCACCTCCCTCCTATATTAATCCTATTTCTTCTGAAAATCCAAATCTTATATTCATATTTTGAACCGCCTGTCCCGATGCCCCTTTTATGAGGTTATCTATAGCAGAAAAAACTATAACCCTTCCTGTCCTGTTGTCCACTCTTAACCCAATATCACAGAAATTTGTATTTGCCACCGATTTTGTATCTGGGAGTAAGTTCTTCTCTACAATTCTTATAAAATATGCATCTTTATAAAATTCTCTATAGAGTTTATAGAGTTCTTTTTGAGAGATTTTATCCTTTAACTTTGTATATATCGAAGCAAGGATGCCTCTATCCATAGGCAAAAGATGTGGAGTAAAAGTAATATATACATCATCTCTACTTCCAATCTTACAGAGTTCTTTTTCGATCTCTGGGATGTGTCTGTGCATTACTGGAGAATATGGGGAAAAGTTTTCGTTTCTTTCTGGAAAGTGTAATGTTTCTGTAAGCTTTTTCCCAGCTCCTGTAGTACCAGACTTTGCATCAATAACAATAGATTCTACATCTATTAGATTATGCTTTAATAAGGGTGCCAGACCTAATATAGAAGCAGTAGGATAACATCCAGGATTTCCTATAAGATTTGCCTTCTCTATCTTTTCTTTGTAAAGCTCTGGTAATCCATAAACTGTATTTCTTAATAATTCTTTACTCTTATGTTCTACCTTATACCATTTTTCAAAAATTTTCCAATCTTCAAATCTGAAATCCGCACTTAAGTCTATAAGGACAACTCCTTCATCGTATAGTTCCTTTGCAAATTCCATTGCCACTTTATGAGGGGTAGCGGTAAATACAACATCTGATTCCTTTGCTACATCTCTATAATCTTTCCAAACAAATTCTATATCTAAATCTCTGTATTTCGGATAGAGTTCCCCTATCTTTTTTCCTTGAAAGGTTTTGGATACAAGATTTACCAACTTTACCTCTGGATGGTTTTTTAATATTCTAAATAGTTCTATTCCTGCATATCCAGAAGAACCTATTACACTTGCCCTTATCATACATAGCCCTCCTTAAATAACTATAATAAAAAAACTCGTCCCAAAAAGGGACGAGTTTTCTCGTGGTGCCACCCTACTTAAGGCAAAAGCCCACTTAATTGACACATTTTCTATATTTAGTTTATACCATCTTCGGTTCTCTTCATCTAAACTCTTTCAAGGACCTCTCAGCTAAAAGCCCCTCTCTGTATGAAAGAGATTTAGATTACTCTCCGATTTTTGAGGATTATATCATAAAATTATCTCAGATGCAATATGTAATTTTAATTTATTCTAAGGATTCACTGTTGTTACATATTTCCATGTACCATTTTCTACTTTTAAAACAACTGCACTCTTTATAGCATTTCCGTGTTCATCTATATTAATTATACCTGTTGCACCTTCATATCCTTTGGTTTTTGCTATTTCGTCTCTTATCTTTACAGGATCTGTAGAACCTGCCCTATTAATTGCCTGCCATACCACCCCATATGCATCATAACCTAAAGCAGCAAGTGCATTTGGATCCTTATTATATTTTGCTTTATATTCCTCTATAAATTTTTTGCCATTTTCTGTAGTTGCAGCTTTTGGATCAAAATGGGTACTAAAGTAAAGTCCCTCTACGGCTTCTTTCCCAATCTGAAGAAGCTCTGGGGCCTGTGCTGCATCTCCTGCTAAAAATGGAGCTTTTATCCCTTGTTCTCTTGCCTGTTTGGCAAAGAGAGCAATCTCTGAGTAAAAACCTGGGATAAATATAACATCAGCCTTTGCATTTTGGATACCGACAATTTGAGCCGTAAAATCTTGATCTCCAGATTTGTACTGTCCTATATATACAATAGATTTTGGATCATCTGTCAATTTTTTAAAAGAATCCATAAAGAACTTTGCCAGTGCTACAGAATAGTCATTTGCCTTATCAAACAAAACTGCAGCCTTTCTTGCTTTTAAATTAGATACAGCAAATTTTGCCATTACAAATCCTTGGAAATCATCTACGAAACAAACTCTAAATGCAAACTTTTTCCCTTGAGTTACTAATGGATTAGTAGCAGAAGGGGTAACAAAAGGCACTTTGTAACGCTCACATATAGGACCTACAGAAAGGGCATTTGGACTAATTATCGGGCCCAATATTACTGAGACCTTTTCCTTCCCTATGAGACGAGATGCTGCATTTGCAGCCTCTATCTTATCACTTTTATCATCCAATAGAATAAGATCGATCTTCTTACCGAGTACCTTAGGCTCTAGACTGTTTGCAAGGTCCAGGCCCTCTTTAGTCATCTGTCCAAAAGCAGATGCCATCCCAGTCATAGGGAATATTACACCTATTCTGACTACATTTTCACTGGCATTTGCAATACCTGCAAAAATGAAAACTGTAAGAAAAATAAATACAAAAATTCTTTTCATTTTTTTCTTCCTCCTTCTTTTTATTCTCTAATTAAAAGACCACTATGCAATATCCCATAAGCCTTCGGAAATGCATTATAAATGGCTACCTGTGCAGGAAAACCTGTACAATGACCAGCATATATCCATTTTAACGGAAATTCTTTTAATCCTTCTACTGTTTTATTTATTTGATCTTTGTTTGCAGATACAAGATGGAGTCCTCCAATTACACCAAATATACTATTTGTCCTGAAAAGGTTTTTAAAATGTTTTAAAATATTAATAATTCCAGAGTGTGCACATCCTGTAATAACAACTAATCCCTTATCTTTTATATTAACTGCCAAAGAAAAATCGTCTAATAACTTATCCCTTTCAAGATATCCTTCCTCACTTATATTATATGTGCCTATGCCTTTTGCTTCAAAATCTGTTACTCTATCTACTTCTCCACTTATTACAACTCCCTCAGCAATATTCATGGGTTCTCTGGTAAGAATTAATATCCCACCATTTTTTTCGATATCTTCTCTTGAATTCTTAAGTCCTATACCTATCTCTCTAAAGTATGGTCTATTTATAAAATTTTTTCTAAATAAAGAAGGATGAGCTATTATAGGAATCTCTTTCTTTGCTTCTTTCAAAAATCCTAAAAGCCCCTTTGTATGATCATAATGTGCATGAGAAAGAGTGATTACATCTACAGATTCTGGTGAGATCCCAAAAAGTTCCATATTATGAAGTATTACCCTCTCATCAGGTCCTACATCAGATAGTATCCTTTTTGTATAACCTTGGAACTTTACTTCTAAGAGAAAAGAGACCCCATGAGTAGCCCAAAATTGAGATTCATATCCTGCATAATCATCAAGTAATGTGTAAATCTTCAGACTCTCAACTCCCCCCCATTTGTCTATCATGCTCCGCCTCCTTATTTAGTCCCAAAATTTTACTTCTAATCCAATCTCTTCTAACTGTCTTTGAAGCTTTTCTTTTTCAAATGTATATTCTATTTTGAGAAAAACAAGATCTCTATTTACTTTTTCCTTAAGTTTAAAGAAATGAATAGAAACTATGTTTATATCATTTTTGGCTAAAATATTTGCAACTTTTGCAAGATTTCCTGGTTTATCTTCCATCTCAAATGTAATTCTAATTCCTTCCCTTTCTGCTCCTAATCCTTCTAACATTGCTGTGAATATATCGTATTCTGTTATAATACCCACCAGTCTTCTTTCCATAACTACAGGAAGGCCTCCTACGCCCTTTTCACGCATCAATTTTATGGCATCCTCTAAAAGTGTTTCAGGAGCTACAACAGCAGGGTTTTCAGTCATTAAACCCTTTACTTTTATTTTTTCCATTATTAATCTATCTTTTTCAGTATTGGAAAAAACCTTAAGGTCGCTTCTGGAAATTATACCTACTACATTATGATCTCCATCAACTACAGGAAGCCTCTTTATTTTATGCTTTTCTAAAAGCTCAAGGGCCTTAAGGGCAGATTCATCTCTATGTATAGCAATAGGTTCCCATGTCATAAATCTCTTTACTTGCATTTTCCCCTCCTATTAAGCCTCACCAAGATAGGCTTTTTTCACATCTTCATTATTCAAAAGTTCTTGCCCTGTTCCTTCAAGTATAATTCTACCTGTCTCAAGTACATACCCATAATGGGCAATCTTTAAGGCAGCTTTTGCATTTTGTTCTATCAGCAGTATTGTCCTCCCCTCTTCATTTATCTGCTGTACTATTTCAAAGATCTCTTTTACAAGCAGAGGAGCAAGTCCTAAGGAAGGCTCATCCATAAGCAAGAGATCGGGTTTGCTCATAAGTGCCCTACCCACTGCCAACATCTGCTGCTCTCCTCCAGAAAGTGTTCCTGCTTTTTGTTTTTTTCTCTCTTTCAATCTTGGAAAAAGTTCATATACCCAATCTAAGTCCTTTTCTATACTGGATTCGTCTGTTCTAAAATATGCTCCTAATTTTAAATTTTCCAAAACTGATAAATTAGGGAAAACCTTTCTACCCTCAGGGGCCATTGCAATGCCCATATGTACAATTTTATGAGCGGGATAACCTAAGATCTCCTCATCTAAAAATTTAATAGAGCCTTTCTTTGCCTTAACAAGCCCAGTGATAGTACGAAGAGTTGTACTTTTACCTGCGCCATTTGCTCCAATTAGAGTGATTATTTTACTCTTAGGTACATGAAGAGATATCCCCTTGAGTGCATGAATTCCACCATAAAATACATGTAAATCTTCTATCTTAAGCATATTCTTCCTCTCCCAAGTAGGCTTTTATTACTTCAGGATTATTTTGAATTTCAGATGGGGTACCTACAGCAATGGTCTTACCATAATCAAGTACCCATATCCTTTCACAAATACCCATTACTACTTTCATATCATGTTCTATAAGAAGTATCGTTAAATCAAATTCATCTCTAATCTGCTTTATAAAGTCCATGAGTTGGAGTGTTTCATTAGGATTCATACCTGCTGCTGGTTCATCTAATAGTAAAAGCTTCGGATGAGTGGCAAGGGCACGAGCTATTTCTAGTCTCCTTTGTTCTCCATATGGAAGAGATCCTGCTTTCTCTTCTGCAAGATGATCAAGTTCTACTTTATGTAAAAGTTCCATTGCCTCTTCATACATAGCATTTTCCTGCCTCATATACCGAGGCAGTTTGAATACCGCTTCAAAAATATTTGACTTTAATCTTACATGATAAGAAACCATCACATTTTCAATAAGAGAAAGGTCAGTAAAAAGCCTTATATTCTGAAAAGTTCTTGCAATTCCTAAAGCAGTTATTATATCAGGCCTTTTACCTGTTATATCTTTGTCTTGGAAGTATATTCTTCCAGAGGTAGGCCTATACACACCTGTAATCATATTAAATACAGTTGTCTTACCCGCACCATTTGGTCCTATTAGACCTACCAGATCTCCAGGTTGAAGCTCCAGATTAAAATCATTTACTGCAACCAATCCACCAAATCTCATAACTAAGTGATCTGCTTTAAAAAAAGGCATATTAACCTCCTAACAGCTTAATCCTTTACAAATCTTTTTATTATAAAATCCCAGGAAAATTCTGACCTTCCCATAAGTCCTCTCTGATAGAAGATCATCACAATCAAGAGAAGTAAAGAAAATACAACCATTCTCATACCTGGAATACCTGGGATATGAATACCAAATACATCCATCGGCGCCTCAATAAATCTTAGCCATTCCAAAAGTATGGGAAAAAAGAAACCTGCTATAACAGAACCTGTTATGCTTCCTAAACCCCCTATTACTATTACAATAAGTATGTTAAAGGTCAAGAAAAAGTTAAATGCAACAGGATTTATAGTGGTTAATAGATGGGCAAGCAATCCTCCTCCTATACCTGCAAAAAAAGCACCTACAATAAATGCCAATACCTTATGATAAAAAATATTTACACCCATTGCCTGGGCTGCTACTTCATTCTCTCTTATCGCCTTTAATGCCCTTCCATAAGAGGAATTTACCAATCTCGTAATAAAAAATACGGTAAATACTGCCCATCCATATGTCCACCATAAATTAGTATAAGGAGATAAACCCTTAAGACCCAATGCACCATTTGTAATATTTATTGTATTATTAAACACTACAACTATAATCTCTCCAAATCCAAGGGTCGCTATTGCAAGATAGTCTCCTCCTAATCTTAAGGTAGGGATTCCAATTAACAAACCAAAAAAAGCAGCAACAACACCTCCTATCAATAGTGCAGGTAAAAACGGGATACTTATTTTATCAAGAGGGCTAATAAGTGGTTCTATAAAAAATGTCATCTGTTTTTGGGCAACAGACATGGTAAGAAGTGCTGCTGTATATGCACCCAATCCCATAAAACCTGCATGTCCTAGAGAAAATATACCCGTTATTCCATTTATTAAATTTAGACTCACGCCAAGTATAATATATATACCTGAAACAGTAAGGACCCTCTTGTAATAATTATCTAAGTGCCCATCTGCCCACCATATTATTAGAAAGAGAATGACTATAGAAATTAAAGTAAGTAAATATCTTAAATACAATTTTTCTTTTCTCATCTATGCCTTCTCCTTTACCTCTACACCTAACAAGCCTGTAGGTTTTACTAATAAAATAAGTATAAGTATTAAAAATGCAAACGCATCCCTATATCCAGAGAGTTGTGGCATAAATGCCACTAGCATAATTTCTGCAATACCCAAAATAAATCCTCCTAAGAGTGCACCTCCTACACTTCCAATTCCACCTAAAACTGCTGCAATAAATGCCTTAAGACCTGGGAATATACCCATTAAAGGATTTATCTGAGGATATTTCATGGCCCACAATACTCCACCTACTGCAGCAAGGCCAGAACCTATAGCAAATGTAATAGATATGATTTTATCCACATCTATTCCCATCAATCGTGCTGTTTCCATATCAGTAGATACAGCTCTCATACCAAGTCCTGTTTTTGTACGATAGACTATGTAAAATAATAAGACCAAAAAAATAGCTGTAATTACTAAACTATAAAAAGTAAGAGAGAGAATTCTAACTCCCTTTATGGTAATAATTTCATCAAATATATGAGGTCTATAGAATCCCTTAGGTCTTCCTCCGAAAACTACAAGACCCAAATTTTCTAAGAAAAAAGAGACACCTATTGCAGTAATTAAAGCACTAATTCTGGGTGCATTTCTAAGTGGTTTATATGCCCCCTTATCAATTAATATACCTATAAAAGCTGTCAAAATAATAGATACAATAAGGGAAAGCCACCAAGGAAGAGAAAATATAAGCATTCCATAAAAGGCGATATACGCACCCAACATAAATATATCACCGTGAGCAAAATTAATAAGTCTAAGGATTCCATATACCATGGAATAGCCGATTGCAATTAATGCATAAAGACCACCTAAAGAGATACCATTGGAAAGATTTTGAAAAAATGATTCCCAGGACATTATTGCCTCCTTATGTATTCTAAACAGAGAGATAATTAAATAAAGATTAGAAGGGATATCCCTTCTAATCTTTATTTAATTACAAGACATAACTAAGTTGAATATAAAGGTTTTTACAGTAAGTAACCTATGGGTTTACAACGGTTACGAATTCAAACTTTCCATTCTTTACAGTCTCTATTACTGCACTCTTTATAGCATTTCCATTTTCATCAATAGTAATAACACCTGTAACACCTTTAAAGTCTTTTGTAGCTGCTATACCATCTCTAATCTTTACTGGATCTAAAGATCCTGCACGTTCTATAGCGTCAAGAAGTATATAGTATGCATCGAATCCAAGTGCACCAAGTGCATTTGGAGATTTATTAAATTTCTTATGATATATCTCTACATATTTCTTACCAAGCTCAGTACTTGCAGCCTTTTCATTAAAGTGTGTAGTGTAATACATACCTTCTACTGCTTTTCCGCCTATTTCAATAAGTTGAGGAGCCTGAGCACCATCACCTGAGAGAAGTGGAGCATTTATGCCCATTTCTCTTGCCTGTTTTGCAATAAGTGCATCCTCTGTGTAATAGTTAGGGATATAGATAACATCAGGATTTTTTGCCTTAATTGTAGTAAGCTGTGCAGAGAAATCCTGGTCCCCAGTTTTACAAAAAGTCTTGGATACAATCTCTCCACCAAGGGCTTTAAAGTTTTTCTCAAAGAAATTGGCAAGACCTACACAATAGTCTTGTGCAATATCCACAAGTATAGCTGCTTTCCTGGCTTTTAAATTATTATATGCAAATTTTGCTGCAACTTTTCCCTGGAATGGGTCTATAAAACATGCACGGAAGATAAACTTTTTGCCCTGTGTAACAAGTGGATTTGTAGATGCTGGAGTAATTAAAGGAACTTTAGCCTTTTCAAATATTGGGGCGGCGGAAAGGGTATTAGAACTCGCAACAGCTCCAATGCCTGCCACTACATGTTCTTTTTCAATAAGACGGGATGCAGTATTTGCAGCCTCTACCTTATCACTCTTATCGTCAAGGAGTATAAGTTTTACAGGCTTTCCGAGTACTTGCGGTCTTAATTCATTAGCAAGTTCAATACCTTCCCAAGTCATCTGACCAAATGCGGCAACAGGACCCGTCATAGGCAAAATAACACCAATCTTTACCTCATCAGCTGCAAATGAAGTGGTTCCAAAAGTTAAAACCATTAAAGCTACTACTAAAAATAAAGATAATTTTTTCATATCTTTACCCTCCTTTCTTGAATTTTGCCACAATTATATATCTAAAAAAGTGGTTTGTCAAATATTTTATGGATTTACAATTGTTACAAATTTGAATTTTCCGTCTTCTATTTTCTTTATTACAGCAGGTTTTACAGCGTTTCCGTTCTTATCAATAGTGATGGTTCCTGTTACACCTTCAAATCCTTTTGTCTGAGAGAGGGCATCTCTAATCTTTACTGTATCTAAAGAGCCTGCACGTTCAATAGCGTCAAGCACCATATAGTATGCATCAAAAGTAAGTGCACCAACTGTATTTGCAGCCTTATTAAATTTCTTATGATAAACTTCCAAATATTTTCTACCCAATTCACTTTGTACAGCATTTTCATCAAAATGAGTGGTGAAGTATAAGCCGTTTACAGCATCTCCACCTACATCAAGAATTTCAGGAGCATCTGCTGCGTCACCTGATAGTAAAGCAGCATTTATACCCATAACCTTTGCCTGTTTTGCAATAAGTGCATCCTCTGCATAATAATTAGGCATATAAATAAGATCTGGATTCTTTGCCTTAATTGCAGTAAGCTGTGCAGAGAAATCCTGGTCTCCAGTTTTACAAAAAGTCTTGGATACAATCTCTCCACCAAGGGCTTTAAAGTTTTTCTCAAAGAAGTTTACAAGACCTACACAATAGTCTTGAGAGATATCTGTAAGAAGGGCTGCCCTTTTAATTTTTAAATAGTCTATAGCAAATTTTGCTGCAACTTTTCCCTGGAATGGGTCTATAAAACATGCACGGAAGATAAACTTTTTGCCCTGTGTAACAAGTGGGTTTGTAGCATATGGACTCATCATAGGAATCTTGGCCTTTTCAAGAATAGGAGCAGCAGACATGCTAAGGGAACTTGTAAGTGGTCCAATTACTGCCACTACATGTTCTTTTTCTACAAGACGAGATGCAGTATTTGCAGCCTCTACTTTATCACTCTTGTTATCGAGGAGTATAAGTTTTACAGGCTTTCCGAGTACTTGCGGTCTTAATTCATTAGCAATTTTTAGACTTTCATTTGCCATTTGACCATATGCAGCAAATGGCCCTGTCATAGGAAATATTACACCAATCTTTACTACGTCTTCTGCAAATGCTATGCCTGTAATAAGTACTAAAGACAATACAAAAAGGACAAAAATAATACTTCTCTTCATATTTATATTACCTCCTTTCGTAAAAAATTTATTAGGAAATAATATCATAATACTATATTAATGTCAAGTATTATTTTAATATAAATTTTTTTTATTTTTTTCGAAAATGATTTTTTTTAGGTTTGAAGTAGCTATTTTATTAGAAGGATCGCGAGTAAGTACTTCTCTAAAAAATTTTTCTGCTTTTTCTAACTCACCTATCATCCCATAAAAAACACCAAGATCATTGTATATCCTGACATCATGAGGCTCTATCTTTAAGATCTCTTCAAAATAGGATATTGCCTCTTTAAAAAAACCAAGCCTTGCATATGAAAGGCCCAATTTACGCATAAGCTCAACATCATTAATATTTTTTCGTTTCAGGATCTCTTCCCAAATAGAAATGGCTTCTTGTAACTTATTTTGACCTTCGAGAACTTCTGCAAGGGCACCCATAAGTTCTAAATCGTATTCATATACGATAAGTCCCTCTGCGTATATCCTTGCTGCCTCTTCTTTTTGGTTTAGTGTTTCAAATATCTTTCCCATTAATATATAATATTCTTTCCCTAAGCCTTCTACATTTGTTATTCTTTCTATCTCTTTTAATGCATGCTCTATATCTCCCTCTGAAAAATATATATCTGCAAGGTAAAAAAAAGACCTATTTAATAGATCCTCTTTTGTGCCTATCTTTTCTAACTTTTTAAAATATTCCTTTGCCTCTTTATACCGATCCTGGATATAATATATATGTCCCAAACTAAAAAGCACCTCTTCACCTTCTCTAATCCTCAATGCCTCCCTATAGGCATCTTCTGCTTTTTTTAGTTTATCTAGTTGTAGATATGCATTTCCTAAGTTATTCCATGAATCATAATGAGAGGAATCTCTTTGAATAGATTTTCTAAAATATTCTATTGCCTTTCGAAAATCCTTTAATTTATAGTAAGACATTCCTATTAAAAAATCTATATTTTCCTTTTCTTGCTGTCTTATACTTACATTCTTAAAATTCTCTATAGCTTCCTCATATTTACCCATATTGAATTGGGTGGTGGCAAGATAATATTTATGATCAAAATCAGATATTTTTATATATGCAGGACTTTCTCTATCCACTCTTTTCTCTACATCTAAGAAGACCTTTTCTGCCTCCTTAAACCTTCCTAAGTAAAGTAGGGATCTCCCCCATATTTCATATGCAGATTCTATATCTTTATTTATCTTTATAGCCATTTTTGCCATATTTATAGCCTTTTCAAACACCTTTTTATGATAATAAATAATAGAAAGATTAAGATATGCATAGGATAAATAGTTGGTCTCTGAGGGTGGAAATAGCGCTATAGCCCTTTTTAAAAACTTCTCTGCTTTTTCTATACTCCCTTTTCCGGCGATCCACTCCTCCATATATGTTCTACCTAAATAGGTAAGTATGATAGGGTTTTCTGGCTCATCCTTTAGTGCCTCTTCCAGGATTCGTTTATTTCTCTCTTTTTTCTCTTTAAGAAGTTCTGGATTCTCGTATCCTGTATGATATATAGGTATATTTATTGTACCAACCTTACCCTTCAACCTATTTATAGAATAAAGTATTTGTTCATGAATCTTCCCTTCGAATCTTATCTCAGGGTGATTTCTAAAAATCCTTGTAAGGTAATTTACATCCCTTTTTTCAAATAATCCTCTCCTAAAGGAGAGTGTAGGCATTCTAAATGCCATATAATCTGTTCTTGTAAGAGTTTCTTTAAAATTGAGGAAATCTTTTTTATCCTTTTCTTCTATATAGTCATCTGCATCAAGCCAAAATATCCATGGATGTCTTGCATGTTTTATAGATTCATTTCGTGCAAGGGAAAAATCATTTTGCCATTTAAAATAAAATATCTTTGCACCAAATGCCTCTGCTATTTGGGGTGTTCTATCATTTGAACCTGTATCTACAACTATAATCTCATCTACCAAATCTCTTACTGATTCAAGGCACCTTCCAAGGTTTTTCTCTTCATCCTTTACAATCATACAAAGACTTATTTTAGCATCTGGCTCTTTTTCTATTCCTTCCTTTTCTTCTTGATAAATTTTTACATCGATATTCTTTTCTCTTATCCTCTCTACATATTTTCTTATAGATTTTCTATAGGAAAATCTGCTCTCTAAAAGACCTATTTCGTAAAGTAAGTGAGATCCTATAGAGAAGGCAATTACATCTTTGGTCTCTTTGTTTTCCACTATCTTGAAATCCTGAGAAGGAGAGATTAATTTGGAAAGATACTTTTCTGTAAAGGATATAGGAGAAAATACTATGTTCCTTCCTTTTTTCTCAATAAGACCTTTATTTATAAGCTCTACAAGATCTTTTCCACCTATTAGCGGTATCTTATTTTTTTTACAAAAAGAAATGGTAATTGGAGATGGGTTTATAATGAGAAAAAAATAGTGACTATTTGAAGGCAAAAATCCTTTCTTTATTCTATATCTCCAAAAGTCTATAAGATCTTTTTTGTTCTTTGCATAAAAAAGAAAAGTATAGTTATAAGAGGGGGGGTATTTTATTTTTTCCAAAGTGATTATATTTTTTCTTATATCTAAATCTTTTTCCGCATATTTTTTAAGCTTTTGGATTATCCTATCTGCTATCTTTACATTTCCATATTTTAAATAGAGAAGAACAAGGGTATTTAAGATAAGCGGATCATATGGATCCTTTTTAAGCAAAGAAAAGACCTTCTCTTTTGCCTTTTCATATAAACCTACATTGATCTCACCTATTAAATTTATAATCCTTTTATCCATTAGTCCAGAAGTTCAGATAGTGTTACAAGTTTATATCCCTTAGATTCTATATAATCTATAACATTGGGAAGGGCTTCTAGAGTTGTTTTATGATTTTCATGCATAAGGATAATGGCTCCATTTGTAAGGTGATTTTTTATAATTTCCATTACCTTT
>JALVIU010000007.1 GCA_027028665.1 Candidatus Atribacteria bacterium
TTTAAGCCGTATGATTGGATAGTGGGGACAGGTGAATATTATCTGGGAAATGAAGAGGATTTAAAGAGAAAAATTCTCTTATACTTAAAAAATATAAGATATAGTAATAATGAATATCTAATTGTGATGGATATAAATGGTAATATGCTTATGCATCCATTTAGGCCCCAGGATGTAGGAAGAAATGTTTTGAATGTGAGAGATAAACAGGGTAAATATCTAACCAGAGAATTTATCAAAATAGCAAAAAAGGGCGGCGGTTTTATAGAATACATATGGGAGAAACCTAATACAGGTAAATATGTAAAAAAAATCTCATATGTAAAACTTTGTCCAGAATGGGGATGGATTATAGCAACAGGTACATATCTGGATGATATAAAATCTTATGTAAATAGAGAAGCTACTGCTTTAAGGCATAAGATTCTGATTGATGTTATTATTATACTTTTGTTTATTCTTTTCATCTTATTTGTAGGTTTATATATACTTTCTAAGATTTCAAAGAGATTTGAGGAAAACATAAGTAGTATGGTTGAGTTTTTTGAAAATGCATCAGTTCTGCATAAGAGAATAGATATTGATAAAATACACTTTGAAGAGGCTAAAATACTTGCACAATATGCAAATAATCTAATAGAGGATATAGAGAGGAATGAAAAGAGGGCATCTGCCATATTATCTGCCATTCCAGACCTCATATTCATATTAGACAAGGCTTATCATTTTGTAGAATATCATGGTAGAAAGGAAAATTTATTTATTAAATACAATGATTTTATAGGTAAAAGGGTTCAAGATGTTTTTCCAGAAGCACTTTCGAGGCTTTTTGAAAATGTGATAGATAAAACATTTAGCTCAGGCAGGTTGAATGTTTTAAATTATAGACTTAAATATGAAGGGGGTTATAGATTCTTTGAAGCAAGATTTATAAAACTTTCAGATGAATATGTACTTGCTCTGGTAAGGGATATTACAAGGGAAACAGAACTTCAAAGAAAGCTTGATGTTACATTAAGAAGTATTGGAGATGCTGTAATTTCTACAGATCCAGAAGGAAGAATAGTTTTTCTAAATCCACAAGCAGAAAGACTTACAGGGTGGAAAGAGAAAGATGTACTGGGAAAAAATTTTGAAGAGGTATTTCATATAGTATATAAGGATGCAGAAGATGCCTTAGAAAATCCTATAGCAAAAGTGATAAATTCAGGTAGGGCTACAGGGGTAGATACTGCCACTTTAATTTCAAAAGATGGAAGTAAAAGAATTATAGAATATAATGTATCCCCTATTTTAACAAAGGATGGAGATCTTTTAGGTGTAGTCCTGGTATTTAGAGATGTTACAGAGAAAAAGAAGATAGAGCAGGAACTTATGAAAGCAGAAAAGCTTAGATCTATTGGGATTCTTGCAGGAGGAATTGCACATGATTTCAATAATACACTGGCAAGCATGCTTGGATACATAGAACTTTTAAGAATGCATATAAAAGATCCAGAGCTTATTGAAAAATTGGATAAGCTTATAGATGCGGTATTCCGGGGAAAGGAGTTGGCTTATAAGCTTCTCACTTTCTCCAAGGGTGGGTTTATGAAAAAGGAGAAAATAAATGTAGCCAATATTATAAAGGATATCGTTGATTTTACATTAACCGGGTCTAATATTAAGGTGAATTACTATATTGATGAGGATATATGGGATATTGAGGTAGATAAAACACAGATAGAACAGGTTATTCAAAATATTGTGATAAATGCAAAAGAGGCAATGTCTGAAGGAGGGACTATAGAAGTAAGAGTGAAGAATGTGATAATAGAAAATGAAGAATCACCCATTCCTCCAGGAGAATATGTGAGAATAGATATAGAGGATAGCGGTCCTGGCATACCAGAGGAGATATTGGATAAAATCTTTGATCCATTTTTTACTACAAAGGAAATGGGAAGTGGACTGGGGCTCTCTATATGTTATTCTATAGTAAAACAGCACAATGGATATATAGGGGTGGAATCAGAGGAGGGCAGAGGTACCTTATTTACTATTTATTTCCCAAAGGTAGAAGATAAAGACATAAAGAAAGAAATAACAGAAGAGACAAAAAAGGAGTCAAAAGGTAAAGGGGAAAGAATACTTATAATGGATGATGAAGAAAATATAAGAGAAATTTTAAG
>JALVIU010000008.1 GCA_027028665.1 Candidatus Atribacteria bacterium
TATCTTTACAAACTTTACCCCCACTCCTATCTCATCAGGATATTCCACCTTTACCTCATCGGCTATGCGCACTATCTCACCTATTACATTATAGATCTTTGTACGGCCGGGCAATCTAAATGATATATCCAGTAAGTTACCAATTTTTGCTATATCCTTTTTAACAATTAATAACATTCCATTTCCACTTATATTTTTTGTAAAACCTTCAAGCTCCTGCTTCTCTATCTGTTCCATATTCAAATTTACATTATCTTTATTTAATAATTTATACCTCACATCTATATTATCAGGGATTGCTACCTTATAAGAAACAGTTATTACATCATCAAGCCTTACAAATTCCCTCCTCTGAAATCTAAGCAGCTCATCTGGCTTGGATATTATAACAGTAGGCAGCCTCCCTGAGACTGAAGAGATCACCGTAGAATTAAACTGATAAACTGCGTCTTTTTTTGCAAAAGAAACTCTTACCTTTGTACCTTTTACTAGACGTATATGAATATTTTTTTCAGGATCAATAGGTGCACTTAATACTATAGTTTTATTATCCATATCCTCTACCCGTGTTACAAAACTCTTATAGGAAAGAGGTCCTGTTAATATTTCAAGATATACATTATCATTTATTCTCAAAAGGTCTTCTAATTTTGGCATATTAACTACCAACCTTTCTTCTTATGGATCCCAATAGTCGCTTGAAAAAGGTAGGTCGCTTTACATCCTTTATCTCATCTTTCTTATCTAAAAGATGAAGTGCTATATTTTCTATACACTTTGTGGCAAGACTATCTGGGTATAAGATATAAAATGCATCCTGTGAAAGGACAGCCTTTGATACAACATCATCATAATATATATAACCCAACTTTTTTATATCCAAACCTAAAAATTGTTTTGCTACAAGAAGTATCCCCCTTGTCACAAGCTCAAACTCTTCTTCTTTCCTTATCATATTTACAATAAGATTAATATTTGTACTCTCTTTTTCTCCAGATATAATCTTAATAAGTGCATATGCATCTGTAATTGCAGTAGGCTCAGGAGTAGTCACTACTATAACTTCATCTGCGGATAGAACAAAATCCAATACATTATTATTTATACCTGCACCTGTATCTATTATAAGTATACCATCTTCTTCTTCTAAAACAGCTAATTTTTTTAAAAAATCCTCTCTGGCCTCATCTGAAAGGTTTGCAAGCTCAGAGACTCCAGATGTACCAGGGATAATATTTATACCCATAGGCCCCTGGACAATAATCTCTTCTAATTCTTTTTCGCCTCTTAACATATGGCCAAGATTAAACTTAGGAGTAATACCCAATATTACATCAATATTCGCAAGCCCTAAATCGGCATCAAGTATGTATATTTTCTTATTAGACTTTACAGCCAGAGCTATTGCAAGATTTGTAGCAATATTAGTCTTTCCTACACCCCCCTTTCCAGATGTAATGGCAATACTCCTTAAGCGATGAGGGGTGCTTTCTTCTAATACTCCACCATTTTCAGTTACTATTTGCCGTAACTTTGCTGCTTGATCTCCAATTATATTCATATATACACCTTCTCAAGATATTATCCATAGAGGCAATATCTATATCGTCTGGAACATTTTGTCCAAAGGTAATATAAGAAACAGGTATCTTATATTCTTTTACCAGGTTGAATATATTACCAAAGAAAAGGTTGGATTCATCGAGCTTTGTAAATATAAAACTATTTATATTTAGGGGCAAAAATTTCTCCACTGCTCCTTTTAAATCTACATATCTTGTTCCCACACTCAAAACAAGATAAACCTCTTTATCATATACCTTTGATGTGAAACCTTTAAGTTCTGACATTCTCAATTCATTTTTTGGGCTTCTTCCTGCTGTGTCAATAAGAATTAGATCTACATCATCTTTGTAGGCCTTTATTGCCCTATCCAATTCAAGGGGCGTAAATACCACACTAAATGAAATTCCCAGAATCTCTGCATAGGTACGAAGCTGTTCCACAGCAGCAATTCTAAAGGTATCTATACTGATAAGGGCAACCTTCTTGGCCATATTAAGAGTAAAAAAAGCCGCAATTTTTGCAATAGTAGTGGTTTTTCCTACACCTGTCGGTCCTACAAAAAAGATCACTTTACCAGGCGAATCAAGGTTTATTGGGCCTGAAAAGGAAAAACTCCGTCCTAATTTTTCTGTAAGTTTTTCTTCTATTGCATCCTCATCATCCAATAATTCTGATGGAAGTTCCCTTTCTATATCCCCTATTAAGGATGCAGCAAATATCTCATTTAACTCATTCTTTATTAAGATATCATATAAGACCTGAAGCTTCCTGCTCTTGAATATAGGAGTATAATAATTTGTAAAAGGTATTGGAGGTTGAGTCACATTCTCTGTTATCTCTTTAGTATGGACTTTTGAAATTTCATCGGGATAATCACTTGCTGCTACGATTTCCACCATTTTTTTTGCAAAAAGGCCAAAAAATCCACCCACTTTTACATTTCTGGTCTCAAGAATAACTGCCTGAGGGCCCATTTCATCTTTTACCATCATTAGACCCTTTTGCATATTTATCGCCCTATAGGTCTTTATCTTCAACTTACCCTCACCATACCTACTGTTTTTAGATTTACATCCGTATTTATTTCATTATACGATAAAACTACCAAATTTGGCAATACCCTTTCTGTAAATAATTTTATATATCGTCTTAGGTTAGGGGCACAAACAAGTACAGGTTGATGTCCTGTAGAACTTGCCCGCTCCATCTCCTTGGAAAGTGCTTGAAGAAACTTTTGAGCAAATCTGGGCTCAAGAGCAAGATAACTTCCCTCTTCTGTCTTTTGAATGGAGTTTGATATATGCTTTTCCAGTTCTGGATCAAGAGTAATTATCCAGAGTTCTCCGTTTTCATCGAGGTATCGTGAAACAATAGATCTACTAAGGGCAATCCTTACATATTCTGTAAGGAGATCAATATCCTTTACTTGAGGTGCATAGTCCCCCAGTGTCTCAAGTATTGTAACCATATCCCTCACAGAGACCTGCTCTCTTAGAAGGTTCTTAAGTACCTTCTGCACCTCTCCAATAGACATAACCTCTGGAATAAGTTCTTCTACTACTGCAGGGTAATTTTTCTTTACATTTTCTATTAACCTCTTTACATCTTCTCTTGTTAAAAGTTCATGGGCATATCGTTTTATCACCTCAGTAAGATGGGTAGATATAACAGATGTACCATCTACAACTGTATAGCCTGCAAGTTCTGCCTCTTCTCTTTCCTCTTCCTTTATCCAGATGGCAGGGAGACCAAATGTAGGCTCCCTTGTTTCAATACCTGGTATTTTTTTTTCTGCTGTACCTGGATTCATAGCAAGATAATATCCAGGCATAATTTCTCCTTCTGCCACCTTTACGCCTCTTATTTTTATTTGATAAGAATTTGGCCTTAATTGAACATTGTCTCTTATCCTTATAGGAGGCACTATAATACCAAGATCCATGGCAATCTGTTTTCTCACAATAGTAATCCTATTTAGAAGGTCTCCCCCCTGTTCAGGATCCACTATAGGAATAAGAGAATATCCTATTTCAAGCTCCATAGGATCTACTTGCAAAAAAGATTCTACTGTCTCTTCTTCCTGAGGAGGCGAGGGCTTTTTTGCTGGCTCCTCCTCTTCAAGCACCTTTTGCTCCTCTTCTTCTTTTCTTGCTTCTTCTCTCTGCAGAGCATATGATGTAAGACCAGAAAGCATGGATAAAAAGAAGAACGGAAACTTTGGTAGGCCTGGGACAAGGGCAAGACCAAATAAAATAAGTGATACAAAACCCAATATGCGAGGATTTGATGTAAACTGGGTACTCACATCTGCACCTAAATTGGATTCTGCAGATGCCCGGGTCACCAGGATACCTGTTGCGGTAGAAATTATAAGTGCAGGTATCTGAGCAACAAGCCCATCGCCCACAGTTAAAAGGGCATATCTTTTTAAGGCCTCATCTGCTGACATCCCAAGTTGCATAACACCGATAATTACCCCTGCCATGATATTTATAAATGTAATTATAATACCCGCAACTGCATCTCCCCTTACAAATTTACTGGCACCATCCATAGCACCGTAAAAATTTGCCTCTTTTGCAATTTCTTCTCTTCTCCTTCGTGCCTCTGCTTCATCTATAAGTCCTGCATTTAAGTCTGCATCTATACTCATTTGCTTTCCTGGCATTGCATCCAGGGTAAATCTTGCAGCCACTTCTGCCACCCTTTGTGCACCATTCGTAATCACTACAAATTGGATAACCACTATAATAAGGAAAACTACCATTCCTACTACATAGTTTCCTCCTACAACAAATTTTCCAAATGTATTTATAATCTCTCCTGCATATGCATGTAAAAGGATTGATCTTGTAGATGATATATTAAGTGCAAGCCTAAATAGGGTTGTAATCAATAATAGAGATGGAAATACGGATAATTCAAGGGGTTTCTTTATATACATAGTAAGTAAGAGTATAATTATAGAAAGAGAAATGTTTGTAGCAAAAAAGAGGTCAAGCATAGGAGGTGGTAAGGGAATAATTATCATCCCAAGTATACCAACAACCCCTATAGCTATTAATAAATCCTTTTGAGTGGTAAGTTTTTGAACAAGTGTATTCATATACTATATCCTTGCCTTAAGAGTTTCAAGTCTATAAATGTATGCAAGTACTTCAGCGACAGCTCTATATAGTTCTCTCGGGATTTCTTCCCCCAACTCTACTTTCTCATATAGTTCCCTGGCAAGGGGGGGATTCTCTACTATTGGTATATTATGTTCCCTTGCGATCTCTTTTATCTTTTCTGCAATGAGTCTTGTGCCTTTTGCCACTACCTTAGGGGCCCTCATACCATCATCATATCTTAAAGCAACTGCAACGTGAATAGGGTTTGTAATAACTACCTTTGCCTTTGGGACCTCTTGCATCATCCTTTGTCTTGCCATCTGTCTCTGCATACTTCTTATACGAGACTTTACCTGGGGATCTCCCTCTGTTTGTTTATACTCATCCTTTACCTCTTGTTTTGTCATCATAATGCTTTTTTCAAATTCGCGCCTCTGAAAAGTATAGTCCAAAAGGGCAATTATGAGTAGAAAACCTATTATTTTAAATAGGGTAGAAAAAAGGATCTTCGAAAATGAGGCAAGTATCTGGTTTAAATCCATATATGTATAATTGGAAAATACATTTACATTTGTCCTGATACTTGAAAATATAAGATAACTTACCCCACCTACCTTAAATAGAGCTTTTGCTACCTCCATTGCCCCTCTCTTAGAAAAAAGTCTCTGGGCACCTTTTATAGGATTCACTCTATCAAACTTGGGAGTAATAGAGTCAAATGTAAATAAAAGACCTGTTTGTCCTATATTAATAAGTATGCCTGCTACTAAAAGTACCCCTATCAATGGAAGAAGAAGGACAAATATGACCCCTATACCGTGGGTAAAATAGGAAAAAAAATTTTGAGGTGAAAGCTCTATATAATAAAGCCCGGAAAAAACAGATTGCATAATCTTAGAGAGTCCATTAAAAAAAGCAGTACCTAATAATAAAAAAAACAATGTTCCTGCCAATATAATAGAAACATTATTGAGCTCTTGACTCTTTGCTACTTGTCCTTTTTTTCTGGCTTCTCTCCGACGCCGAGGCGTCGGCTTCTCAGTTTTCTCCTGGGCAGGCATCTACATCACCTTTTTTATGTACTGTAAGTATTTATTATACCATAAATTGTTAATTTACAAAAGTTCTGATTAGAGTTATCCATGCATCTTTTAAATTTTTTGCCTTATATCCACCTCCTCCAAATAAAAGCACCCTATTTTTAAAATAGGTATCACCCAAATATCTTATAAATTCAATAACCTCTCTATATCCATCTATAGTATATGAAAGATGAGAAATAGGATCATCAAAAAGTCCATCTACCCCAGCCTGCACAACTAAAAAGGAGGGGTGAAAGTATTTTATTATTTCCTCCGCTTTCCTTATACCATCAATAAGTTCTCCATCTTTTGCCTCTGGAGGAAGAGGTATATTAAATTTTGTCCCTTCTGCCCTTCCTTTACCCCTTTCTTCTTTAAATCCTGTCCCTGGATAAAGATATCTTCCATCCTCATGTATATCCAGTATTATTACCCTTTCATCTTCATAGAATCCATACATCACTCCATCCCCATGGTGTGCATCAATATCTATATAAAATACTTTATCTATATGTTTTTCTTCAAGGAGGTATGATATTGCACATCCAGGGTCGTTAAATACACAAAAACCGGATGCCCTATCTCGTTTCGCATGATGAAGTCCTCCTGCAACTTGAAAAACAGGCATACCTTCCAAAGCAATCTCTGCGCCCTTTAAGGCACTACCCACAAGATAAGAAGCCGCCTCATAGACCCCCTTAAAAGAAGGGGTATCACCATAGTCAAG
>JALVIU010000009.1 GCA_027028665.1 Candidatus Atribacteria bacterium
AACCTCTGTATACCAATAGATAGTATGGGAAGCAAAGAGCCAATTAATATGCAAATCTCCAAAGTCTTTTTACTCCCTATCTGTTTTGAGACCTTTCCCCAGAAAAAGTTGGAAAGAATTGCTCCGAGTATCTGAAATGTAAGGTATGTTCCTATTTCTCCTTCTCTTATCTTCAATATATCCTTTGCAAAGGCAAGATAAAAAGGTATAATCATAATTCCGAGGCCTGCTATATTTTCTATAATTATAAATCTTAAAAAATTCTTATCCTTTTTTAAGATTTCTCTTATGAGTTTTAGATATTCCTTAAAGTTTTTCTTGTCTTTTTTTGGAGGGGCCTTTGGTTCTTTTATAAGCCAAAAACCTATAGATGCCATAAAAAGTGCAAGACAGGCCAAAAGAAATAGCAAAGCATAATTTTTTGGAAATGGTAACGTACTCAAATTGAGTATTTTTTTTACTGTGAGACCTGCCCCAATTGATGCAAGAGCACTTAAGAACTGTTTTATTGCGAAAAATTCTCCCCTTGTCTTTCTTTCAGTAATTTTTCCTATTATGTCCATATAGGACATGCCAGCAAAACCACCGCTTACAGAAAAGATAAGTAGCAGTGTAAATAAAATGTAAATAGCAAGGATAGGAGAGGATATTGATAAATAGAGGCTGGTTAAAAACATGCCAAAAAAGGCCAAAACTCTTAAATATATTCCAAGTAAAAGTGTCCATTTCTTGTAGGGTAAAGGGTCTATTATTCTTATAAAAAGGAGTTGAAATATAATAGGACCACCCATTAAAATAGACATTGCAAGCCCTAATACGAGTTTTGAGTTCGATAAATGCATAATAAAGCCGGGTAATACTGTATTTAAATCAATAAGTGCTGCACTTATTGCAAAAAATATGCCATGCCAAAAGAATGCTATATAATTTCTCTTTAGATATCTTTTTACTATTTTTTTCACCTCCTTTACAGAAAGAGACTATAACAGATTTTCCCCCTTAAGTCAATATACTTTTATATATGTGTTTTATATATGTGTTATAATAAGATAAAAAATGCAGGAGGGAGAAATATGAACTTCTTTACCGATGAGGTTTCAATTTCTACAAATGCAAAGATGGATGTTATTGATATTACAGATATGGTCAAAAATGTTGTAAAGAAGCACTCTCCTAAAAATGGTATTCTAACTTTAAATTTACGTCATACTACATGTGCAATTACTATAAACGAAGGAGAGCCTAATTTGATGAAGGATATAAAGGAGTTCTTCTCTACTTTAATAGCAGAAAATAAATCTTATTTCCATAATCGAATTGATACCAATGCTAGGGCACATCTTGGAAACATTTTGTTTGGCGATAGTAAGACAATATCTGTAATTGATGGTAAACTTTCCCTTGGTACATGGCAGAGGATTTTATTATTAGAATTTGATGGCCCTAGAATCAGACATCTCGTAACGACTTTTGTAGGTGAATAAATTTTTGTTTGCAAAAATTCTTAATTTGTTATATAATTCTCTTTGCCTAATTTTTAAAAATATTTGCGGAGGGAGTAATGGATAGTAATTCTCGAATTAAGGGCCTTATAAGATTTATATTTTCATATATTATCGAAAAAGAAGATAATTTAGAAGGGGAAGAAATAATAGAAGAATTGCTTTATGAAGGTTACTCTCAAGAAGAGATAGAATATGCCCTTCTTTGGGTTTCTATGCTATTTGAGAGAAGTTTATATCTTGAAAGAGATGAAGTAGTTTCAGATCTTGATTCTATAGATAAAGCTTTTACAAGGCCTTTTAATCCAGAAGAGAGAAATAAATTGACACCCCAAGCGCAAGGTCTTATATATTGGCTTACCTGGACCGGTCAACTTTCTCCAAAAGAAAGAGAGAATATATTAGATATCGTTTCATATGTAGAAGAAGAGAGTGTGACAAAAGAGATGGTGTTTACTCTTTTAGACACCCTTTACATTTCAGATAATAGACGACAAGGAGATGATTTACTCCGAAAATATTACTATAATTAAGGAAAGGTTGTAGGAATATGGGCAATAAGAAATATTTGGTTTTAGTAGAATCGCCAGCTAAAGCGAAAACTATAGAAAAAATAATGGGAAAGAATTACAAAGTAATGGCCTCTATGGGGCATATAAGAGATCTTCCACGCATGAGTTTAGGAGTAAGAATAAACTCGAGATTTCAGCCGAAATACGTTATTCTTCCAGAAAAAAGAAAGATTGTAAGTGAGATTAAGAGACGTGCTGAAAAGGTAACAAAGATTTTTCTTGCGACAGACCCTGATCGTGAAGGTGAAGCTATATCCTGGCATCTTTCTCATATTCTTAATATAGATCCAAATGAGAATTGTAGAGTGATATTTCATGAAATTACCAAGTCTGCTATAGTTAAAGCATTTAAGTCCCCCACCCCAATAGATATTAATAAAGTAGATGCACAGCAAGCAAGAAGGATCCTGGATAGATTAGTAGGATATAAATTAAGTCCTATCCTTTGGGAAAAGATAAAAAAGGGTTTAAGTGCAGGAAGAGTTCAATCAGTAGCCTTAAGGCTTATCTGTGAGAGAGAAGATGAGATAAGGAAATTTATCCCAAAAGAGTACTGGACAATTGAGGGAGTTTTTAAAAAGAAGAAAGGGAAGTTTGAATTTAAATCTCAACTTGCAAAGTATAAGGATAAAAAAATAAATATAAAAACTGAAAAAGAAGTAAAAGAGATTTTAAATAACCTTGAAGAAGATGCTGGATTTTTTGTTTCAAAAATAGAAAAAACTATTCGTAAGAAGGCTCCCCCTGCTCCTTTTATAACCAGCACACTTCAAAGAGAAGCATTTAATCAACTTAGATTTAGTGTAAAAAAAACAATGCTTTTGGCTCAAGAACTCTATGAGGGTATAGATATAGGAGGAGAACGTGTAGGTATTATAACTTATATGAGGACGGATTCTTTTAATTTATCTGAAGAAGCAGCAAAGGAGGCAAAAGAATATATTAAAACACATTTTGGAAAGGAATATGTAATAAAGGGGAAGAGGAGATATAAGAAAAAAGAAGGTGCACAGGAGGCACATGAGGCTATAAGGCCTACCTCTGTATCTCGAACTCCTGATAGCATAAAAGAATTCCTTACTCAAGATCAATATAAGTTATACAAATTAATATGGTCACGTTTTTTAGCTACACAGTTTAAAGACGCAGAAATTGCAAAAACCAAGATTTGGATAAAAAAGGGTGATTACCTCTTTCTTACAGAAGGAGAGGTACTTGTTTTTCCCGGCTATACCCTTGTCTATAATGATTTTTCAAAAAAAGATATAGTGCTTCCTGAATTTTATGAAGGAGAGGAAGTAAGACTTCTAAAATTTATACCTACTCAACATTTTACTAAACCACCTGCCAGATACAATGAAGCTACATTGGTAAAGGCCTTAGAGGAAAAAGGAATAGGGAGACCAAGCACATATGCCCAAATTATAAACACCCTACTAACGAGGAGATATGTAGAAAAAAAGGATAAAAAAACACTTTACCCTACAGAGTTAGGAGAGATAGTAAATTCTTTACTTGTAGCAAATTTTCCTCAAATTATAGATGTAGGATTTACAGCAAAAATGGAGGAAGAATTGGATAAGATAGAAGAAGGCGAGCTCGATTGGCAAAGAGTATTAAGAGAGTTTTATGATTCATTTCTACCTGTTTTAGAAAAAGCAAAAGAAAATATAAAAAAGATAGATCTTAAGAAAGAGGAGGAGTTTTCTGGAGAGTACTGTGAGATATGCGGGCGTCCCATGGTTATAAAGCATGGGAAATATGGGGATTTTTTAGCCTGTTCCGGATATCCAGAGTGTAAAAATACGAAACCTATTTTGAAGAAGATAGGTGTTTCGTGTCCAAAAGAGGGATGTGATGGAGAGATAGTAGAGAGGGTAAGTAAAAAAGGAAGGACTTACTATACATGTACGAATTATCCTGAATGTGATTTTATCTTATTTTCAAAACCTGTAAATAAGTTTTGCCCAAAGTGTGGTTCTATCCTTGTAGAGACAGGAGGAAAGAATAAGTATCTTAAGTGTTCAAATCCAGAGTGTAATTACAAGGAAGAAATAAAGAAAGATGTCTCAAAGGATAAGGAGAAAGAGGTTTTAACGTGAAAGAGAATTTATACATAAAAGAGTTTATATCTTTTTTAAAAGATATAAGAAACCTTTCTAAAAATACCATTTTTAATTATAATAAAGACCTAAAAGATTTTTCTTTTTATACACAAAAAGAAGGTATACTAAATATAGCACCTAAGGATATTGAAAAATATGTAGAACACTTAAAGAAAAGAGGCTATTCTAATAGAACTATAAATAGAAAACTCTCAAGTATTAGAGGCTTTTATAGATTTTTAGAGGAAAAGGGAACAATAGAAACCAATCCTACAATAAATCTTTATTCTCCTAAACTTGATAAGAGACTTCCTGATTTTTTGTATGAGGAAGAAGTAAAAAGACTTTTAGATTATAAAGATGAAAAGGATAAATATGATCTTCGAGATAGTGCTATAATGGAATTTATGTATGCGACAGGAATGAGACTTAGAGAAATCGAGGGTTTGAGTATAAAGGATATAGATTTTTCTTCTCAAACTGTAAGGGTGAGAGGAAAAGGGGGAAAAATAAGGATACTTCCGATAAGTAATATAGCCCTTAGAAAGTTGACTGCTTATTTTGAAGAGAGGAAAAGAAAAGGAGAAAGATTCTCTATGGATACTCCTTTGTTTTTAAATAGGCAAGGAAAAAGGCTTACAGCTCGTTCTATTTCTAGAATAGTTAAAAAGAGAGCAAAAAAGACAGGATTTTTTAAAAATATTCATCCTCATATGTTTAGGCATTCTTTTGCTACACATCTTTTAAACGGAGGGGCAGATCTAAGAGTAGTTCAAGAGCTCTTAGGTCATAGTAGTCTATCTACAACACAGATTTATACTCATATAACAAAAACAAGATTGAGGGAGATATATGACAAGACACATCCAAGAAGGTGAGATTATGTTTAGAGGAACGACAATTCTTGCTATTAAAAAAGATAGCCAACTTGCCATAGCAGGTGATGGACAGGTAACTATGGGACAAGTAGTGGTGAAGGAAAGTGCAAAAAAAATAAGAAAGATCTATGATAATCGAGTAGTTGTAGGATTCGCAGGGTCAGTTGCAGATGCTCTTACTCTTTTTGACAAGTTTGAAAAGAGACTAAATGAGGCAAGAGGGAATATAGAAAAGGCATCTGTAAATCTGGTAAAAGAGTGGAGGACAGATAAGATCTTGAGGCGACTCGAGGCATTATTGATAGTAGGGAATAAAGAACATCTTTATCTTATTTCAGGTACAGGAGAGATAATAGAACCTGATGATGGAATTGTTGCGATTGGTTCTGGGGCATATTATGCCCTTGCAGCTGCTCGTGCCCTTTCTAAGTTTACAAACCTTTCAGTAAAGGACATTGCTTTTGAATCTTTAAAAATTGCATCTGGCATATGCATTTATACCAATGATAATATATTAGTGGAAGAGATATAGCCTTTCGCTTTAAGGAGGTGGAAAGAATTGGAGGAATTGACTCCGCAAGAAATAGTTGTAGAACTTGATAAATATATAGTGGGGCAAAAGGAAGCTAAAAAGGCTGTTGCCATAGCCCTCAGAAATAGATTTAGAAGAGAGAAATTACCCCAGGATATAAAAGAGGAGATATATCCAAAGAATATTATAATGATAGGCCCAACAGGTGTGGGAAAAACAGAGATTGCAAGAAGACTTGCCAAACTTGTAAAGGCTCCATTTTTAAAAATAGAGATTACAAAATTTACAGAAGTAGGATATGTGGGGCGTGATGTAGAGAGTATGATAAGAGAGCTTGTAGAAGTCTCTATTCAAATGGTAAAAAGAGAAAAAGTAGAAGAGATAAAGGCAAAAGCAGAAGAACTTGTGGAAGAAGAAATATTAAATGCCCTTATTCCTCCTGTAAGGAGAAAAAAGACAGAGGTAGGCTTTTCTTACGAGTCTCAGATGGAGGAAGAGAGGGTGAATTCTACTCGTGAGAGATTTAGAGAGATGCTGAAAAAGGGGAGCCTTGAGGATAAAGTGATAGAGATAGAGATAGAGGAGAGGTCGAAACCTGTTATGGAACTTATTTCTATACCTGGTATGGATAGTATGGGTATAAATATGCAGGACTTTTTTAGTAATCTCTTCCCTCCACGGAAAAAAAGACAAAAGATGACTATAAAAGAGGCAAGAGAGGTATTATTTGCCACTATATCAGATAGGCTTATAGATATGGATGAAGTGGTAAATGAAGCAATTCATCGAGTAGAAAATAGGGGAATAGTATTTATAGATGAGATAGATAAAATTGCTGTCACAGGAAAAGGCTCGGGGCCAGATGTTTCACGTACAGGGGTTCAAAGGGACATACT
>JALVIU010000010.1 GCA_027028665.1 Candidatus Atribacteria bacterium
ATGCACCTGTGATATATGCAGCACCAAGATGATGAGCAAGCCATGCATAGAAAAACATAATACCGACAGCCATGGTAGGAATCATATATTTTAATCTAAATCTGGATGTCCATTTAAAGAAATAGGCTACTATCAGCTTTCCAGGATAAAATCCCAAAATAAAATAAATTAAAATATACACAAAGGAAAGATAAGAGACATCATGCCCCTCTCCTACAAGGGCTATAGCAAATGTAAGCACCAATATACCCATAACATCATCTGCAATAGCTGCCCCTAAGATTGTGGCACCCTCTTTTGAGCGAAGTTTGTTCATCTCTGCAAGCACCTGAACAGATATACTTACACTTGTTGCTGTAAGCACAGTACCCATAAGGAGACTCTGGGCAAAGGAATACTTTATAATTGGAAGCAATAAAAGTGCGAGTATAAATGGAGCCACAACACCACCTGTTGCTGCCAAAAGGGCATCTTTTGCCTGTCTTTTTAACTGATTGAGATCTGTCTCCATCCCTGCAATAAACAGTATAATAATGACACCTATATCTGACATGGTATGTATTACCTTATCTGCCTCAATTATTCCGAGTACTGAAGGACCAAGCACAAAACCTATTGCAAGAAAACCTATAACTGTAGGCATAGAAAAATGGAGAGCCCATGCGGCACCAAGCTTTCCAAAAATCGTAATTATTGCAATCTTTAGTATTTCATCCATATCTTTCATATCCTATCTCCTTTTATAGATTTTGACATACTCCACATAGGGTACAACCCCTGGGGGGGCAGGAGGGTGTTAGTGTTCCTTTTTCCGCAAGTACCCTCTCTCGCTTAAGATAGCGGGGATCTACCTGTGTATCTATAATCCTCCATGGGAGGTAGTCTTCATTCCTATAAGAAAATATGGTACTTAATATTACCTCTTCAGGTACCACTTTCTTAAATCTCCGAGGACCTACTCTTACTATCTCAGGAAGTATAAATGCAATCTCTTTCCCTCCTCTTGAAAGCAGCCCCTGAAGTGTATAATACTTTATCTCTCTTGGAAGAATCTTTATTTTATTATATCCCTTTCTTAACACTTTTTCAAGATAAAATAGTCTTTTTTTCACTATCTCTTCTTGTTCTTGAGGATATATCTCAAATGGGGTGTGAGGTTTTGGGATAAAGGGATTTATACTTAAGATGATCTCTCTTAACTCTCTAAATCTTGTCACTGTATTATGTACAAGTTCTACTATACCCTCGATATCACTATCATCTTCTCCTGGGAGACCCACCAAGAAATATAACTTTATGCTTTTTATTCCTGCAGAGAGTAACATATCTATCTTTTCAAACAAAAGCTCAGGGTAAATATCCTTATTTATTATTTTCCTCATCTTAGGTGTACCTACTTCAGGTGCAAGAGTTGCGGTCTTTAAGCCACCTTCTTTCAAAAAATAGGCAAGCTCTTTTGTCACTGCATCTGTCCTCAAAGAGGATATCCCAACACTTAGATCCTCATCTATTATTCCTCTTAAAATCTCAACAATCTCAGGGTGATCTGAGACGCTTGGGCTTATAAGCCCTATCTTTCTCCTAAATCTCTTCCCTCTCTTTATAGATTCCAGAATAACAGATAAGGACCTATTTCTTACAGGTCTGTATATATATCCTGCCATACAGAATCGACATCCCCTACCACAACCCCTCCCAATCTCCAGAAGATGCATATCGGGAAATTCCTGCTCCCGCGAATAGATAACAGATTCAGAGACAAATCTACCCACATCCTTTATCCATAGTCTCTCCACCCTTTTAGGATACTTCGGTACATAGATCCCCTTCCAATCTGATAGGATTTTAAGCAGGGTTTCTTTATCCTTCTCCTTTAGAAAAAGTGAAACAATATCGTGTATTATCTCCTCCCCTTCCCCTATAATAAAGAAATCTACAAAGGGCTCAAGCAGAGAAGGATTTGAACTTGGGGCAACCCCTCCTACCATAATAAGGGGATAATCCTCTCCTCTATCCTTTGCATATATAGGAATACCGCCAAGGGAAAGCATTTTAATAAGATTCAAATAATCCAGTTCAAAAGAAATGGAAAAGGCAACAACATCAAAATCTTTCAAGGGCATATAGGTAGTATAAGAAAAAAGTGGAAGGTTTTTCTCCTTAAGATACTGCTCTTCTTGAGGATAAGGAAGAAAAGCCCGATCCACAAGGACTTCTTCTTCCTTCAAAAGCTCCTTATATATAGCTTGAAAACCAAGGTTTGCCATGCCAAGATTATAATAATTGGCATAAGAAAGCAAAAAAGAGAGCCTTTTTCCATAGACATTACCAAAAAGGCCCTCTTCTCCTTGACGCCTTTTTTCAAATATACGTTCCAGAAGATTCATCAAAATTGAACCTTAACTGGCTCCTTATCTTCTTCTGGAATCTCAAACATCTTTTCAGGATGAAATCCAAACATACTGGCAAAGATATTTCCTGGAAACGTCTGAATAGCGTTATTATACTTAAGCACTGTGTCATTGTAGAATTCACGGGAAAACGCTATCTTATTTTCAGTATCTGTTAGGTCTTCCTGGAGTTTTAAAAAATTTTCATTTGCCTTAAGTTGAGGATAGTTCTCTGCCACTGCAAAAAGGGTTCTCAATGCCCCAGTAAGTGCATTACTTGCCTCCATCTGTTCAGTAGGAGTAGTTGCAGATAAAAACTGTGTTCTTGCCTTTGTTACATTCTCAAACACAGTTTTTTCATGAGCAGCATACCCCTTCACGGTCTCTATCAAATTGGGTATAAGATCTGCCCTTCTCTTAAGTTGTACAAGTACCTGTGCCCATGCATTTTTTACCCGATTTCTAAGGACAATTAGTTTATTGTAGACAAAAATTACATAAAGCACAAGTATACCTAAAATAATAAGATATACCATTATTCACCTCCCTATTTTTATGGTACATTAGCCTTTAATATATCCTCTGCCAATTCTTTATCCTCTTTTCTTACCAGGATCTTAAAACTTCCCAATCCATCTATGGTAAAAGGGTGTGTAAGTGGTGTAACATGGGACTTTACCAGTACATCTATACCATTTGACCTAAGAAGTCCTTCAATAACCTTCTCCTCTTCTTCTCCCCATGCCTCATATATCATCACATAACCCTCATCCATGAATAATCTCCTCTGTTAACTTAAAGTGAAGTTTTGCCACATATTTAAGTTCTTTTAAGGAATACTTTTGCACAAACTCCAGGGCTGCATCCTTTACCTTTTTCCCAGCCCCTTTAGGAAAAATAAATTTGTACATATCATGCATCTTTTCCATGTACTCAACAAAACTATATCGTGCCAGTATAGAGGCAGCGGCACATGCAATATCCCTTTCCCCTTTCTCGACCTCTTCTACCTTTATCTTTCCATTAAGATAGCCTGAAATACCTGAGTTTCTGGAAAATTTATCCACTACAACTATCTTTGCACCAGTTTTATCTATTAATTTTTCAATTACCTTTATATGAAACATAGACAAAATTTTATTAAGATTTCCTACCTCTTCGTAAATCCTATTGTACTCCTCTGGAGATATTACCTCTATATTATAAACAGCAAGTTTCTTAATCTCTTCTGCTAAATGGGTAATCCTGGCAGGAGAGAGTCTCTTGCTATCTTTTATGCCTAACCTCAAAAACTTATCCTCTTTTTCAGGTTTAAGAACTACACCTGCCACTACAAGGGGACCAAAATAATCTCCCTTACCTGCCTCATCTGTTCCCAACCAAATCCCATTTTTTTCCCTAAAAAAGCTTGTTCTTATTAAATTATATATATTATCTATCTCTTTCCCCTGTATAAGGAGTTTACCACTTTTATAAAAGGTTATACTGATACCATTATTTTCTGCCCTAAAAAAGGCATAATCTATATCTCTAAAGGAAAAACCTCTATCCTTTAAAAATTTATACAACTTCTCCCATTCCAATGGGGGAAGCTCTAATGAGATGTTCAAATCCCTTTCTTTACCTCATGTAAAGAATCATCTACTTTTTCAGACTCAGTCAGGTGAGAAGGATAAAACCAATCACATTGATCCACAGGATTCTCTCTTACTTTCTGTGTAAGGAGACACTTATATAGGCCCTTTTCCTTTAAAAGTTCTCTATCCACATGCCTGCACACCTGACAAAGCCCTCTTTCATTTCGCATTTTAATCATCCCCTTTCTAATTTTTATTTTTTTATTTTATATGTAATGTAATTTTATTACCTGGCTGAAGAGTAATCATACCCTGCCAGAGTATATTTCCATCCTTAATTACCACTACCTGGTGTGTGCCTGCTGAAACTATCCCTATAGTAAGTTTACCATCCTTATCAGTAAGTCCTTTAAAAAATCCATCCATATATACCTGTGCAGAGGAAGGTGCAGACTCCACAGTAATATATGCCATAAAGTGTTCTACTTTTACTACACCAGGAGAGCCTATAACCACTTGTGGATAAACTGTTTGGGTACCTGCTATAGGAACATATACGATCTGAGAGGGATATATATAGTTTACCACTGTATTTACAGGCACATATACATATGCCACATAAGGCTCATAACCTGGAAGTTCTACTGTAAGATGATGAGTACCTGTAACCACATTTCCTACTGTTATAGGTGTTGTGCCTAAGTATACCCCATCTAAATAGACCTTTGCCCCTACAGGCACCTGTGTAAGAGAGATAGCTCCATATGTTACTGAAGTGGATGGTACAACAATTGTTTCTGTAGCAAGTCCTATATTCACACTAAAAATCAATACCAAAAAGATTCCTAAAAATAGGTATTTTTTCATAACTCTCCCTCCTTTTTTAATTATCTCAAGAATTTGGAAAGATATATACGGTTTGCCCTGCTTCTATATTCACACCTCTTGTCCAGGTATTGTATCCTTCTTTCATAAGGGTAATATTATGATAGCCAGGAGATAGGGCAATCTTTAGATTGCCACTCTGTGGTATATGTCCTTTATATTTACCATCTACATAAACTTTTGCACCCTTTACTCCGTCTATTATAAATATGTATCCATTCTTGGAAATAGGGATAAGGGAATATACCACATTGGTTATCTTGCCCTCTGGTATGTACACATTTTCCTCTTGTGTTTTATACCCTGCAAGCTCCAATTTTATCTTATGAGAACCCGCCTTTATATTTTCCAAGGTAATAGGTGTTATACCCTTTTTTACACCATCTACATATACAGTAGCCCCTTGAGGTATGGAAGATATAGCGATCCCACCTACAGGTTCAGGGATTTGTGTAAATTGTCCTTGATTGGGGCTTACCTGTGGTGTAACAACTACTGGGGGATATGCCTGAGGCTGTGTTGTCACCTGGGTATTCGCAACTTTAGGTGCCTGTGTTACACTTGCCTTTACTTGAGGCATGTTCTTGGGAAGTCCTACCTGAAAATATACCACAGCACTTGACCAATCTTCCTTATTCATAGGATCCAAAAGGAGATTAAACTTCCTTGTAAGTACTCTTACATCAAGTACAGGAATAACCCCTGTTTTTATGAGCCTCTTCTCCTTTGCACTCAAAAGATTGCCTCTTCTTGAAGCAAAGGCCTGTAAGTACTCTTTCCCTTCAGGGGGAGTAACTCTTAACTTAAACCACCCAGGGAGAGGGATTGCATAAACATTTCCCGCCTTTAAGAAATTATCCTGAATATACATGTTTGGAAATATTAATTTTGCCTTTCCATCAGGTGTAATATCATATATCTGCACATAACTGTCCTTTTTTACCGTAAAATAAACTGTCATCTCCTCCCCAGGCATATAAACTGCACCTGGTGCTCTGTCCAACCAGATATTCAAAAATACTGTAGAGGGGATCTCTACCTTTATAGGGAGGTCCTCCTTTTTTATAGCTATACCTGGTAAAGGTTTAAGGGGAGGAGTAGCTGTGATCAATTTATTTACATTTAAAGGGTTTACATATACAGGTTCTTGTATCTTAAAAAAGCCCATTCCATAGGCATAAGATGTAAAGGTCAGGATAAAAACTAAAATCAATAATATACTACTTATTTGTTTCTCTTTAATCATAATATCTCCTCCTGACATATTTTTGATTTACAAATATCATACCACAAAAAATCTATCTTGAAAATAAAATCTTACAATAAATTTTTTAAAAAAATCCTGTAGAAAAACCCAGGTGCCTATGTTATAATGTGTAAAAAGGGTGTACAAGGAGGTAGGGATGTCAATTAGACTCAAAAACTACAGGGCAATCTTCTTTGATCTTGGAGGGACTTTAATAGATGCAGATAAAGATAAAAGGGCCCACCTTGAAATCCTGGAACAAATAATACTAAGATATGGTATTCCTGTAAGTGCAGAAGAGGCACTTGATGCACACTATGAGTATCTGGTAGAAGAAATAAACAAAGAGGCATTTATAACCACATGGGATGCTCT
>JALVIU010000011.1 GCA_027028665.1 Candidatus Atribacteria bacterium
AAATCCTGGAACAAATAATACTAAGATATGGTATTCCTGTAAGTGCAGAAGAGGCACTTGATGCACACTATGAGTATCTGGTAGAAGAAATAAACAAAGAGGCATTTATAACCACATGGGATGCTCTAAAGAGAAGTTTATATAAACTTTTTAGTGAATATTCTCCAGGTATTCAATTAGACTTTGGCTGGATAAAAGAGATTTATTTTGAATATCATAAGAAATTTGTAGAACTCTATCCTGGGACAATAGAGCTTTTAAAGTTTCTAAAAGACAAAAATAAACATATAGGAATAATATCTGATATAGATAATGACTATATGGAATTTCAACTTAAAATTTTTGGAATCTTTGAGCTATTTGACTCTATAACCACTTCAGAAGAAGTAAGGGCATATAAACCAAATCCAGAGATATTCAAAAAGGCCTTAGAAAAGGCAGGGGTATCAGGAGATAGCGCAATTCATGTAGGGGATAACTATTGGAGGGATATAATTGGTGCAAAAAAGTTTAATATGACTACTGTACTTATAGGTATACCTCCAGATGAAGATTTTATTGTAGATGGTATACGGCCAGACTATATCATCCCGAAGATATCTGATTTTAAAAACCTGATAATTGAGTAAAGGAGGAAAAAATGGCAAAGAAAAAAGTTACTATTCCGTATTTACAAAAAAAGAAGGAAGAGGGGAAAAAGATCACTATGCTTACTGCATATGATTACCCTATATCTCAAATGGTAAATGAGGCAGAGATAGATATAATACTTGTAGGTGATTCTCTCGCAATGGTATTTCAGGGGCTTACAAGCACAGTCCCTGTCACAGTAGATGAAACTATATACCACTGTAAAGCTGTTATGAGGGGAAATACTACCTCTCATGTAGTGGGTGATATGCCATTTCTAAGCTATCAGACCAGTGTAAGGGATGCAATATACAATGCAGGGCGTATTATGAAGGAAGGTGGTGTGGATAGCGTAAAACTGGAAGGCGGAGAGAGAATGGCAGATATGGTATATGGCATCACAAGAGCAGGAATACCTGTAATGGGCCATATCGGTCTTACCCCTCAATCTGCATCCCAGCTTGGCGGATTTAGAGTTCAGGGAAAAGATATAGAGAGTGCAAAACAGCTTATAAAAGATGCTATAGCACTGGAAGAGGCAGGGGCATTTGCATTAATACTTGAGGCAGTTCCATCAAAACTGGCAAAGATAGTTACAGAAAAGGTAAAGATCCCTACTATTGGCATAGGAGCAGGCCCTTATTGCGATGGACAGGTACTTGTAACCCATGATATGTTAGGTGTATTTGATAAGTTTAGACCAAAGTTTGTAAAGGTTTATGCAGACATAAGAAAACAGATCATTGATGCCCTTGTAAAATACAGAGAAGAGGTGGAGAATGTAGGATTTCCAACAGATGAATACAGTTATGAGGTATCTGAAGAAACGGAAAAGATGTTTGAGGAGATCGCAAAGGAATTTTAAGGGGGCGAGGTTATGAAAATTGCAGTTATTGGCGCAGGCGCCATGGGTAGTATATTTGGGGGACATCTAAAAGAGGTAGGAGAAGATGTAACCTTTATAGACATATACAAAGAACACATGGAAAAGGTCTCAAAAGATGGGCTCTATATCGAGATGCCAGATGGAACAAGTAAGGTAATAAAGGGTATAAAAACAGCTACATCTACAGAAGGCCTACCCAAAATGGACCTTATAATCATATTTGTAAAATCCACTATTACAAAAGAGGCAGCAAAAGAGGCATTACCACTTGTGGGAGACAATACCCTCTTTCTCACATTACAAAATGGCCTTGGAAATGGTGAAGCAATAGCAGAGGTAGTAGGAAAGGAAAAGGTGTTATTGGGGGTAACCACATGTGGAGGGACATTCCTTGGACCTGGAAAGGTAAGATTTGCAGGTAAGGGAGATACATTTATAGGAGGCCTAAAAATAGGAAAAGAAAAGGTACTACCAATTGTGAATGTGTTTAATCGAGCAAAGCTTCCTGCATATTACAGAGAAGATGTAATAGGGCTTGTATGGGATAAGCTCTTTGTAAATGTGGCAATCAATCCTGTTACTGCAATAACAGGCCTTAAAAATGGAGAACTCCTTAACTATGATGAGACAAAGGCTATAATGAAGGG
>JALVIU010000012.1 GCA_027028665.1 Candidatus Atribacteria bacterium
CGGATTGAAGAAAATTCAAGGTTTTCAGCTTGATCTCTCAGGGTTTAGAAAGAAGAGGAAAGACCTTTTGAAAGCAGTGGATAGTATAAGAAAAAAGTATGGTTTTGATTCAGTGATAAAGGGGACGAGTTATGTCTACGAAAAATAGAAAAATAGTACAGGATATATCCTGGATTGGAATAATTTCTGCACTTTATGTTGTGATTACCATAGTTTTTGCACCTATAAGTTATGGACCTATACAGGTAAGGATCTCTGAGGCACTTACACTGTTGCCTTTTTTTGATCCAAGAGCCATCTATGCCCTTTTCCTGGGATGTTTGTTTTCAAATATATTTGGGGGACTGGGTATATATGATATTATATTTGGGAGTCTTTTAACACTTATCGCAGCTTTTCTTACTTCGAAAATGAAAAATATCTACATAGCAGGGATCCCTCCTGTTTTAATAAATGCCTTTGGTGTAAGTCTTTATTTATCACTATTATTTAAATTACCTTATCTCCTTACTGTTCTTTATATCGCTATAGGAGAAAGTATCTCTGTTTATGCTATTGGAGTACCACTATTTTTATATATAGGAAAGAGAATATACAAAGATTGGAGGTTTAGTAAATGAGTATACCCATAGAAGAACAATTGAAACTTATTAAAAGAGGAGTAGTAGACCTTATAAGCGAAGAAGAGCTTGTAGAAAAATTAAAAAAAATCGAAAAAGAAGGTGGATATCTTAAAGTAAAAGAGGGCTTTGATCCCTCTGCACCTGATCTTCATCTAGGACATACGGTGAGTTTAAGAAAATTGAGGCAGTTTCAGGACTTGGGACATAGAGTACAGTTCGTCATAGGAGACTTTACCGGTATGATAGGGGACCCTACAGGAAAGAGTCAAACACGAAAACAACTTACAGAAGAGGAGGTCAAGGAGAATGCGAAGACCTATGCAAGACAGGTATTTAAGATTCTTGACCCAGAAAAGACAGATGTGGTGTTTAACAGCAAATGGCTTTCCCCTCTTACCTTTAAAGATGTTATTATCCTGACTGCAAAATTTACAGTGGCAAGAATCTTTGAAAGAGATGATTTCCAAAAAAGATATAAAGAAGGTAGGCCTATAGGGTTACATGAATTTTTGTATCCTATAATGCAGGCATATGACTCTGTTGCCTTAAAGTCTGATGTAGAACTTGGGGGAACTGATCAGAAGTTTAATCTACTGGTAGGTCGAGATCTGCAAAGAGAATTTGGAATAGAACCCCAAATAGTCATTACTCTTCCTTTACTTGAAGGGCTGGATGGGGTAGACAAGATGAGCAAGAGCCTTGGAAACTATGTAGGAATAGATGAACCGCCCAATACCATGTTTGGAAAGATTATGTCCTTACCTGATCACCTTATGGTAAAGTATTTCGAACTTCTTACAGATATACCTATAGATGAGTTGAAGAAGATTGAAGAGGGACTTAAGAATGATACTCTTCATCCATTGGATATAAAAAAGAGACTTGCAAGGGAAATTGTGAAGATATACCATTCAGAAGATGCAGCTTGGAGTGCACAAAAAGAGTTTGAGGCAGTATTCAGCAAAAAAGAGCTTCCTACAGAGATGAAGGATATTATAATTGATAAGAGTCTTCTGAAAGATGGAAAAATCTGGATTATAAGACTTTTGGAAGCATCAGGCTTTATAAAGTCAAGACAGGAGGCAAGAAGGCTTATCGAACAAGGCGGAGTACGACTGGATAATGAAAAAATAAAGGATTCTAAACTGGATATAGAAGTAAAGACAGGTATGATTTTAAGAGTAGGAAAACTCAACTTTGGAAGGATAGTTGTGAAAGAGGAGTAGTCTCTACTCCTCTTTTGCCTTTGAACCTGAGAATATAAGTATAAACAATCCAATTCCTATAAATATATCCCCTATACTAAAAAGCGTAGGTCTTGGGTAAGGTGGCGGGATATAGAATCTGTCTGCCAAAAGAGGAAGACGAGTGTGTGTGCTTATTAGTGTATGGGTAAGGTATTTTCCACTTTCAAGTACCTCTTTGTAAGATGAAAGGCCTACTTTTTCAAGTCCTGTAGGAGATACAGGCATTTGCCCATTATTTATAAATATAACAAGAAAGTTGAGGAATATGCCCACAGCAATCCACTTAAATCCA
>JALVIU010000013.1 GCA_027028665.1 Candidatus Atribacteria bacterium
CAAGATAGATAGTCTCTATATTGAGTTTCTTCTCCAGGTACTTTCTTCCTTGATCATGTGCATAGGTCCAACCTGCATCACCTACAGGACCTATATATATGAAGCCTGCTTTGAATTTTGATGCAGAAAAAGCAGTCATACTAAATACAAATACCAAAATTAAGGTAAATATAAAAGCCTTCTTAAACATAAAACACCTCCTAATCTCATTGTAAAAAATATATATAAATTATATCATAAAACTTCAATTTGCTAAAACCCTATGATAAACCTTTTCTTTATATGTATCCAAAAAGCCCATGACCAGCTCGGTATCCCAGGGTAATCCATGTCCTGGATAAAAGGTCTTTATACTATCAGATAATATCTTTTTTATGCTTTTTAATAGGGTCTTCGTATCTGATACAAAAGGAGGCCAGGAGGGTTTTTGGGGATATGGTACACCCATAAGTAGATCTCCGATAACGGCATTATTTCCAATTACCAAAGAGGATGAGCCATCTGTATGCCCAGGTGTATGTATAAGGTACCCATCTATTCCAAACTCATCCAGTCTCATTACACTATCAAATACTATATCTGGTTCAAATGAGGGATATGAGGTATTTATCATTTTTGCCCCCAAAAGCATTAACTTTCCCTTTAGTCTATATGGGGTAAGAAAGGGATTTTCCCCTTTTGCAAGGTAGGCACCTGTTATCCTATGAGTGATTATAGGGATATTGAAAAATTTAGAGAGCTTTTTTGCAGAGCCTGCATGGTCAAAATGTGCATGTGTTATAAATATGGCCTGAAGCTCAAAGGAGTATACACCGATCTCCTCTATTTTCTTTAATAAAAAGTTTCCACTGCCCGGGGTAAGGGTATCGACAATTATACCCTTTACCCCATCTATTATTATATAGGCATTGCAAAAGTTCTTTGAGATTCGAAGTATCTTCATGGCTTTAAAAGAAGTGCTTTAGAATATCTATTGTGCCTTTCAATAAATGATGGAAGCTCTTCATCTAAGATAGTACCATCTTTTATCCTTATCTTACCATTTATAACTGAGAGGTCTACACTTTTTGCATCGCACATAACCAGTAAAGATACAGGATCAGAAAGCCCTCCTGCAAATTCCAGCCTATCCAGCTTAAACCCTATAAAATCCGCTGCCTTTCCCTCTTCTAAAGAGCCAATATAATCATCCATCCTGAGCACCCTTGCCCCACCTATTGTGCCCATTTTTAAGGCCTCATATGGTGTAAGTGCATCTGGACCATACTTTACCCTCTGTAAAAGCAGGGCATTTCTTATTTCACTTAACATATTTCCTGTATCATTACTTGCACTCCCATCCACTGCGATCCCTATCCTTATTTTATCTTTCATTTTATATACAGGAGGAATTCCTGAACCAAGGCGCATATTTGAATTAGGGCAATGTGCCATCCCGGAATCAGATGCCGCAAGCTTCTCTATATCCTCATCAGAGAGCCATACAAGGTGTGCAAACCAGACACGAGGGTCAAGCCAACCAAGTTCCTCCATGTAATCCACAGGACGCATTCCAAACCTCTCAAGACAGTATTCCTCCTCATCCTTTGTTTCTGCAAGATGTGTATGGAGAAGGACATCATATCTCTCTGCAAGCTCTTTGGTCTTTACCATAAGCTCTCCTGTAACAGAAAATGGGGAACACGGAGCAAGTGCTACCCTGAGCATGGAGTACCTGGATGGGTCATGATACTTCTTTATCGCCTCTTCACTCTGGATGAGGATCTCCTCTTCATTCTGTACTACACTATCTGGAGGAAGCCCTCCATCCTTTTTAGACAAAGACATACTACCCCGAGTAGGATGAAATCTCATGCCCACCCTCTTTGCCGCCTCTATCTCGGCATCAAAGAGCTCATTCCTATTATAAGGATAAAGATACAGCATATCTGTAGTTGTGGTTACACCAGAAAGCATCATCTCATAAAGCCCTATTACTGCACTTATGTATGCACCTTCGTAATCTATATATTTCCACTTTTCATATAAAAACACAAGCCAATCGAATAGTTTGGCAGATACTACATCTGGTACATTTCGTGTAAGGGTCTGATAAAGGTGATGATGTGTGTTTACAAATCCCGGTATTACAAGATAACCGGTAAGGTCTATCACTTCAT
>JALVIU010000014.1 GCA_027028665.1 Candidatus Atribacteria bacterium
GCTGCATCTGCAGGGGTATTTATAACTCTTTCCGCCCATATTGCTGCAATGGCACCAGGTACAAATATTGGAGCTGCTCATCCTGTCTCCCTTATGGGAAAGTCTGACAAAACAATGGAGAAAAAGATAGAAAACGATGCTGTTGCGTATATTAGAGCCCTTGCTAAACAGAGAGGTCGAAATGAGGATTGGGCAGAGAAAGCCGTAAGGGAAAGTGTATCTATAGATGCAGAAGAGGCCGTGAAGCTCCATGTGGTTGATTATATAGCAAAGGATCTGGATGAACTTCTGGATAAGATAGATGGAAAAGAGGTTGAAGTATCAGGAAAGATGATGGTAATAGATACAAAAAGTGTAACTATTAAATATATTAAAATGAATTTTATTGATATACTTTTAAAATATATTACAAATCCCAATGTAGCATACATACTTTTATTTATAGGTTTTTATGGTATCATAGGGGAGTTTTCTCATCCAGGTTCTATTCTTCCTGGTGTTGTAGGTGTAATATCACTAATTCTTGCATTTACTGCCTTTCAAGCATTACCTATAAATTATGGCGGTATAGCACTTATCATATTTGGTATTTTTCTCTTCATTGTAGAGCTCTTCACCCCTACATTCGGTGCATTTACCCTTGGAGGGGTTGTATCCCTTATTGTAGGTTCACTTATGTTGAGTAAGACAAATGTCCCATTTTTGAAGGTCTCTTTGCAGGTTATCCTTCCCATGGTCTTTACCACATTTGTATTTTTTGTATTTGCCATAGGTAAGGCGATAGAGATCCAGTTTAGAAAACCTGTCACAGGAAAGGAGGGTCTTATAGGGGAAATAGGGATTGCCAGGACAAGATTGGATCCATCTGGAATGGTCCTTGTACATGGAGAACTGTGGAGGGCAGAATCCCTCTCAGGTATTATAGAAGAAGGGGAGGAAGTAAGAGTAAAAGAGGTTTTAGGTCTTAAGATAAAAGTAGAAAGAATTAAAAAGGGGGTGTGATATATGGATGTTTATATGTATTTTAATACAATTTTTTCCTGGTTAGGTGTCATAATTGTAGTGCTTATCATTTTGGGTCAAATGATAAAGGTAATCCCAGAATATGAAAGGGGTGTAGTATTAAGGCTTGGTAGATTGGTTGGTGCAAAGGGGCCAGGGATTATATTTCTCATCCCTATAGTTGATAAGATGGTAAGAATGAGCCTCAGGGTTGTTACCTTAGATGTACCATCACAGGAGGTAATTACAAGAGATAATGTCCCCATAAAGGTAAATGCAGTGGTCTATTTTAGGATAGTAGAGCCTGCCAAGACCTTTGTAGAGGTTCAAAACTATATATTGGCTACATCTCAGATCTCACAAACTACCTTAAGGAGTGTCCTTGGAGAGTTTGAACTTGATGAACTTCTGGCACAAAGGGAAAAGATAAATCAAAAACTTCAAAAGATCATAGATGAACATACAGATCCGTGGGGCATAAAAGTGATAACAGTGGAGGTAAAGGATCTTGAACTTCCTGAAGAAATGAAACGTGCAATGGCAAAACAGGCAGAAGCAGAAAGAGAGAGAAGAGCTAAGGTGATAAATGCAGAGGGTGAATATCAGGCTGCAGAGAAACTCTCTCAGGCTGCAGAGATTATAGGGAGGACTCCTGTTGCACTTCAACTTCGCTTTTTGCAGACTCTGGTAGAGGTGGCAACAGAGAACAATTCTACTACTATATTCCCTGTTCCTATAGATCTATTTGAACCATTTTTAAAATATATGAAAAAGGATAAGGAGGAAAAAGATGGATAAGAAATCCCTGGCATTTTTAAAGAAGTTAATGAGCACCCCCTCTCCTTCTGGATGTGAGAGGGAGGCACAAGATGTAGTAAGAGAGGAAATAAAGGGATTTTGTGATAAGGTAGAGAGGGATACACATGGAAATCAAATAGGTATAATAAATCCTGAAGGAAAACCCCGTGTAATGCTTTCTGGCCACATAGATGAGATCGGTTTTATGGTAAAGTATATAGACGATGAAGGGTATCTCTATTTTGCTCCTGTAGGTGGATGGGATCCCCAGATCTCTCAAGGACAAAGGGTTGTAATACTTACTGATAAGGGTCCCATAAAGGGCGTTATAGGTAAAAAGCCCATACACCTCATGA
>JALVIU010000015.1 GCA_027028665.1 Candidatus Atribacteria bacterium
GGCACTTCCCAGAATTATTCCAGGGGCCTTACTGTTTTGATTGGCATTCACAGCTATCACATATCCCCCTTTCTTCTTTGCAGCATTTATAATTCCTATACCACTTGCCCCTGATATATCCAGTATAATATCTACCCCTTGATTATACTGAGCAACAGCTATTTCTCTACCTTTCTCAGGGTCATTCCAGCTTCCCACACAAGAGAAAATAATCTTTATTTCGTTATCTATGTAGTGGGCACCCTCTTTATATCCAGGAAGTAGTTCATTTTCCATAGCAGGATATATTCCCCCTGCAATAAGACCTATTTTTTTTAAAGGATTTACATACTTCATAGAAGATGTAGTTATCAATCCTGCAAATACCCCTGCAAGATAGGTCATCTCTTTATCCTTAAACTTTACACCATATGCATTTTTTACCCCTTCTATCTTACCATCTAAAAGCAAAAATCTTGTCCTGGGGGCAAACACTGAGACCTTTTTTATAATATCAGGCATCCCTTCTGTAACAGTAAGTATGAAATCATATTTACCTGTAAGAACCAATGCCTTGAACTGATCTTCCCATTCCCCTGGATTATACCCTCCTTCCACTATATTAAGGGAAAATCCAAATTCCTTTTGCGCATTTTTTACACCATCTATCATAAGCTCGAAAATAGGGTTTCCCCCTATTACACCAGGGATAAATACACCTATATTCACAGTATTTGAAAATCCAATCTGAGAGAGTAAAAATAACAATATAAAAAGTAAAAATAGTACCTTTTTCAAAATTGTTCACCTCCAGTAAATTTTGTTAAATATTATACCACAGTACTGAGATAGATTTGTCAAATAAAAAATTTTATGCTATACTCTGAACATGAGAATAGCAAATGTAAAGTATATTCCTCCAGGACTTTATAGATTGGGATTAAATATATATGATACAAGAGGACATCTTCTTCTTGCAAAGGGAGTACTCCTTACGCAGATCTATTTAGATAAACTCTACGACCTCGGAATTTCAGAGATTTATGTAGAAGATTCGAGTACAGAAGATATAAATATAAAAGAAACTATATCCCCTGAAACAAAAAGAGAAGTCCTGAATATTATTACTAAAGAATTTACAAAGGTCTCAAGTTTTAAAAACGAAAAAAAGGTAAATATACAAACAAAACTCTTCCAGGAGGCAGTGGACTCCATGTTGGAGGAGTTAAGGACAAATAAAAGTGCCCTTCTTACCCTCATAAATCTAAAGACCTTTGATGATTATACATATGTACACTCTTTTAATGTTACTGTATATGCACTTGTTATAGGAATGGATCTATATCTAAATGAGGAAAAACTTAGAAAATTAGGACTGGGAGCTATATTCCATGATATAGGAAAAATGGTAATACCCCCTGAAATTTTAAATAAGGAAGGAGCACTTACCAGTGAAGAATTTGAACTTATAAAAACACATACTACCGAGGGATATAAAATCTTAAAAGATGTGCCAAATCTTCCTGCGGTTTCTCGACATGTCTCATTGTCACATCATGAAAGATGTGACGGAAAGGGGTATCCCAAGGGCCTTACCTGTGACCAGATTCCACTCTTTTCTCGTGTAGTTGCTGTTGCCGATGTATATGATGCACTTACTACAAGGCGTCCCTATAGGGCAAAGGTACTTCCCCATGAGGCACTTGAGATCGTAATGGCAAGCGCAGGTTCACATCTTGATTTTGAACTGGTAAAGATCTTCGAAAAAAGAATTGCTCCATACCCTATAGGAACTACAGTAAAACTTACCACTGGAGAGATAGGGGTGGTAAAGGATATAAAATACGGATTTACTATGAGACCCACTATAAAGATCCTCTATGATAAAAAGGGCAATAAGTTACCCCCGGAAAAAATATATGAATTAGACCTTATAAAACACCCCTCCATATTGGTAAAAGAGGTTATTCTCTCTATTGACCCAAAGGATATGCCCCAGGCAATATATGTAAATATGGAAAAGAATTCGTCTCAGAGAGAACGCCCAACTATATCTGGTTCATAATATTCCTTTTCACCTTTCTATCCACTTCAAGTATTTCAGAAAGTGTCGGGGCCACAATTATCTCATTCTTATGCATCTCCATCTCTTTTTCTATCAATTTAGGAATATCT
>JALVIU010000016.1 GCA_027028665.1 Candidatus Atribacteria bacterium
ACCATACCCCAATATCCCTTTATACTCCATGGTTGAATCCCGATAAGATGTTTTATGAATTTAGTAATAAGTCCCATTCTTCCAAAAAGGAGGATCCAGCTATATGCACCAATAAATGCAGGCATGAGGTACGGTATCCAGATTATGGTGTTAAAAAAACCTCCCCCAGGCACCTTATAATGGGTAAGATAGTATGCTATAGGCAAGGTAAAGGTGATTATAAGAAGGGTGGCTATCACACCTATAGATAGAGAATTTGTAAGGGCACTCCTATAGTATTTCTGGGTAAAATATACTCCATAATTATTGAAGGTAAATTTGCCTGTATCTGGGTCTAAAAAACTCACCTTTAACATATTGAGGATAGGATAAAGCAAGAAAACTATTACAAAACCCAAAGCTATAAGTTTTATTACAAACCAGAGTCTTCCGTATTGTCCCATATCAGTCCTCTAAAAAATGGATATCCCTTTCATCTACACCTATATATATCTCTTCCCCCTCTTTGATCTCTTTGGAATCAAATGTCTCTACAGTAATCTCTCCCTCAAAACCTGAAATGCCCACCTTGTATTTTATAGATTTACCCAGGTATTGGATCTCATGTACCAAGGCCAAAACGGCATTGGGAATATGTGGATCTTTATCTATAATAATCTTCTCAGGCCTTATAGAAAGCTTTATATCTGGGTTATCAAAAGGAGGTCTTGCCCCTATACTTATCTTCCATATACCACATGATATAATATATCCACCTTCTTTTTTTGTAAGTTTTGCAGGAAGTATATTGGTACTTCCTATAAAATCTGCTACAAAACTATTTTTTGGTCTACTGTATATCTCCATAGGTGTACCAATCTGTAAAAGCCTCCCAGATGACATAACCCCAATACGGGTGGATATGGAAAGTGCCTCTTCCTGGTCATGGGTTACATATATTGTGGTGGTATTGAGACGTTTTTGCAGTTGTTTTATATCACTCCTCATTTCTACCCTGAGTTTTGCATCGAGATTGGAGAGGGGTTCATCCATAAGTAATACCCGCGGTCTTATTACTATTGCACGGGCAACAGCCACACGTTGTCTCTGCCCTCCTGAGAGCTGATCTATCCTTCTTTTTTCCATGCCCTCAAGTCTCACAAGAGATATGGCCTCTTTTACCCTCTCCTCTATCTCCTTCCTTGAAAGCTTAAGTATGCGAAGGCCATAGGCGATATTATCAAATACATTTAAAAAAGGAAAAAGTGCATAACTCTGGAAAACTAAGGCAATTTTTCTCTTATGAGGTGGAAGATCAGTAACATCTTCATCATCAAAATAGATCCTACCCCCATTTGGCCTTTCAAGGCCTGCAATAAGTCTTAAGAGGGTAGTTTTTCCACAGCCTGAAGGGCCAAGGAGGGTAAAAAGTTCAGATGGTGCAATTTCCAGGTTTAGCCCCTTTAATGCATCTACTCTATCAAAACTCTTTTTCAAACCTTCTATTCTAACAGATACGCCCTGTGACATATATCTATACCTTTCCCTGTAGTTGTATAGTTAAAGGGGCACCTTAAATAGTGCCCCTTTAAAAAATAGTTACTTAAGAGGAAACTCCTTTTCAAAATCAAATTCCTTTGCAATCTTATCCTTATTGGTGTAGATGTACTCCCATCTTTTAAGGATATTTTTCCTATTTACTGCACCCCAGAATGGGTCATATTTTACCTGGATAATCTGATCAGGTGCAGGATAACCCTTTGGAACAGGTACATCTATCCTATTGGCCCTATCTCCCATTTCAACTAATTTTTCCTGAAATTCCTTGGATACTGCAAAATCTATAAACATCTTTGCAGCATCAGGATGTTTTGCCCCTTTTATAAGATAAACTGCATCTGGTCTAAGTGCGGTACCTTCTACCGGATATATAGCATCTACTGGTGCCCCACCCTGTTTATAGTGATAGATATTGTGCTCATGTGTTAGTCCAAGAGGATACTCCCCATTTGCTACATTCTTATAGGTAAGGCTGGATTTCGGGACAACTACAAGATTTTGAATAAGTCTTTTTTCATAATCCCATCCAAGGTCATATTCTCCAAATGCAAAGAGTTGAATGAGAAGCTCTCCAAATGCAGATCCTGACCTTCTGGGATCAGGCATCAATACCTTTCCTTTCCACTTAGGATTAAGAAGGTCTCTCCATCCCTTTACCTCACCCTTTTTTACAAGGTCTGTGTTATAGATTATAAGCATTGGGTGCAGACGAAGTGCTGTATACCATGGATGATTATCAGATTTATCGATTAGTGCATCATTGTACTTTGTTACATATTCATCAAGTAGTTCTTTGATAGATGCAACAGAATCAACACCACCTGTAAATAATACATCAGCTTGAGGATTATTCTTTTCAGCTTTGATCCTTGCTATAAGCTCACCTGTTCCCCCTGTTACCATCATTACCTTGATACCTGTCTTTTGTTCAAACATCCTTGTAATAAGGTTGTTCTCCTCTGGCTGTGCAGGGCTATATACAACAACTACCTTAGATGAAGCCCATGCACCCTCTACAATCAACAAAAGCATTAAAATAACTAAAAAAACTAAACTTTTCTTCATTACATCACCCCCATTGATATATTTTTAAAATTTTAGCACAAAACTTTACAAAAGTCAACAAAACAGTGGAAGTAAAAGAATCAACCTGGTTTTCGGTTGAGATATATCCTATTATAACCTCCTACAGGTATAAATATAGTTTCTTTTCTATTTTCTGAAGATAAAGGAGGGGAGAGAAAATAATTAGATAAGTCTTAACCCCTCTCAACCTCCCCTTTTTAAGTGGAAAAGTAGTTATGGGAGTTCCCTCTCTCCTGCCTTGAAAGAGGAATAAGGATCAGGGTAAGGTCTCTTCTATTTAAAAGAAAACTCACCCCTAATATCTTCCAATTCTGATAGAAAGGGCATATATCTTATTTACTGTAAAGCCTATCTTTCCATAAAGAGGTTGTTGTTTATATAGGATTAACCGAAAGCCAATTTTATCCTATCATGGAAGTGACAAGATCAAATATCCAGCCCCAGAAATTGACTCCTGTAAAGTTCTCTATAAAAACCGCCTCTGGATAATAACTCTTCATGCCTCCCCTGCTCTACAATTCTTCCCTCTCTCATAACAAGTATATTATCTGCATCTCGAATAGTGGACAGCCTATGAGCAATTACAAAACTGGTCCTACCTTTCATAAGATTTTTCATAGCCTTCTGTATATGTTTTTCGGTAAAGGTATCTACATTACTTGTAGCTTCATCAAGTATTAGAATATCAGGGTTTGCGATAAAAGCCCTTGCTATGGTTATAAGTTGTTTTTCCCCTTGAGAAATATTTGATGCCTCTTCATTAATAAAGGCACCATATCCTCCAGGAAGTGCCATAATAAAGTGATGTGCCTGTGCCATTTTTGCTGCCTTTACTATCTCCTCATCTGTTGCCCCATCCTTTCCATATGCAATATTTTCCTTTATTGTGCCATAAAATAGCCATGTATCCTGTAATACCATACCAAATATTCTTCTGAGGTTATCCCTTTTTATATCCCTGATATCTATATCATCTATCAAGATTTCACCCTTTTGAACATCATAGAATCTCATTAATAGGTTTACAAGTGTTGTTTTTCCTGCCCCAGTGGGACCCACAATTGCTATTGTCTGTCCACTTCTTATATGAATTGTAAGATCTTCTATAAGCTTCCTATCTGGTCTGTAGCTAAAATACACATTCTCAAAATCTATATTGCCTCTGGCCTTCTGTAACTCTATAGCATTTTCTCCATCTGGTACTTCTTCTTCCTCATCCAGTATCTCAAATACCCTTTCTGCTGCAGCTATTGTAGATTGGATCATATTCATTATATTTGCGACCTGAGATATAGGTCTTGTAAATTGATTAGAATACTGTATAAATGCCTGTACATCTCCAAGTTCTATAGCCCTTTTTGTAACCATTATCCCTCCTGTTACCGCTACTATTACATATCCCAGATTACTTACAAATCTCATGAGAGGCATGGTAATCCCAGAGATAAACTGGGCCTTCCAGGAAGCATCGTAGAGTCGCTCATTCAATTTTCTAAATTTTTCTATACTATCCTCTTCTTTATTATATGCCTTTATTACAGGAAGTCCACCGAACATCTCCTCTACATGTCCATTTAGGACACCAAGTGATTTCTGTCTTTCCCTAAAATATTTCTGTGATCTTTTTACCAAAAAAGATACAATACCTACACTGAGAGGTAATATTATTATAGTAATAAGTGTAAGCATAGGGCTTATAGTAAGCATCATAAATACAGTTCCTACTATTGCTACAAAGGATGTTATAAGCTGAATAAGGCTCTGATTTAGCGTGGTACTTATCATATCTATATCGTTTGTGACACGACTTAAGACCTCTCCATATGTACGGTTATCATAAAATCTTAGGGGGAGTTTTGTAAGCTTATCCATAACCTCTGACCTTAACCTCTTTACAGTGCCCTGAGAAATTCCAGCCATGATATACTGTTGTATATACATAAATATAGCATTTAATGCATATAAAACCCCTACAGTTAAGAGAATCTTTAAGATATAGCTGAAATCTATATGGGCATTAGGAATATGCAGTATTCTTTCCATTACCCCTTGAAAAATCTTTGTTGTAGCTTTTCCAAGTATCTTAGGGGCAAGGACATTAAAGATAGTGGCAGATACAGCAAACCCGATAACTACTATTAGCAATAGGGTATATGGCTTAAGATAGAGAAGAAGCCTTTTGCCTGTGCCTTTGAAGTCTTTTGGCTTCTCCACTACCCCTCTTAAAGGTCCTCCTCCGTGTCCTCTGAATCCTACTCCCCTATCCTTCATTGAAGTTCCTCCTCTGATAGCTGAGAAAGCACTATTTCACGATAGGTCATACATTCCTCAAATAGTTCTTTATGTCTTCCCAGCCCTACAATCTCCCCATTATGTAGAACAATTATACGATCTGCATTCATAATAGTAGCTACCCTTAGTGAAACTATTATCATTGTAGCGCCTTTCAACTGGTTTTTTAAGGCATATCTCAGATTTGCATCAGTCTTAAAGTCCAGTGCAGAAAATGCATCGTCAAATAGATAGATATCCTTTTTCCCTACTATGGCCCGTGCAATGGCCAGCCTTTGTTTCTGCCCCCCTGAGAGATTGGTCCCACCTTGAGAGATAACAGTATCCAGACCCTCGGGCATTTTTGATATAAACTCCCATGCCTGTGCAATCTTACATGCCCTTATTATCTCTTTATCTGTTGCATCTTCCTTCCCTATCCTTATATTATCCCTGATAGTTCCCGAAAATATCACAGGCCTTGAAGGCACATAGGCCATCCTTTTCCTCAATACCTTTTGTGGGAAGTCCTTTATATTTACACTATCTATAAGTATCTTCCCCTCTTTTATATCATAGAACCTCATGAGTAGATTAAGAAGGGTAGTTTTTCCAGAACCAGATGCCCCTATTATCCCTACAGTTTGTCCTGGATATAGATCAAATGTTATATTTTTTAGTGCAGGCTCTCTGGCACCAGGATAATAAAAGGTAACATCTTTAAAGCTTATTATCCCTTTCCCATTCTCTATAACAATTGGCACCCTGGGTTCCTTTATCTCAGGTGTTATACTTAAAACCGCCTCCACCCTCTCTGCAGATGCCCCTGCCCTGGGAAGAAACATAGATATTATGGAAATCATAACAAATGACATCATAATCTGTATAATATACTGCATCACTGCCATCATATTTCCTATCTGTAGTCTTCCCTTATCTATCTCTATTCCTCCTATCCATATAATAAAGATAATGGTGAAGTTCATTATAAACATAACAAATGGCATAATGAGTGCAGAAAGCCTATATACACGCAGTGCAGTCTGTGTAAGGTCCTCGTTTGCCACTTCAAATCTGTCCTTTTCATATCTGGTCCTTGCAAAGGCCCTTATTACCCTCACACCAATCAGGTTTTCTCGTAATATCCTGTTTATGTTATCGATCTTTTTCTGCATAGATCTAAATAGAGGGGAAACCTTGCCAATTATAAAGAAAAATCCTATTAATAGTATAGGGATAGAAACCAGAAGAACCATTGTAAGATGTGTACTTTTTGACACAGCCATGACTATCCCGCCAATTGCCATAACAGGAGCCTGAACCACCATCCTGAGGGTCATAAATACGGCCTGCTGGATCTGGGTTATATCATTTGTATTTCTCGTAATGAGAGATGCAGTGCCAAACTGATCTATCTCATGGAAGGAAAAGTGCATCACCTTTCTAAAGAGCATATCTCTTAGGTCTTTTCCAAATTTCATAGAAATTCTGGATGCAAAAAAGCTCGCAATTATAGCGGCCACTACACTTAGTAA
>JALVIU010000017.1 GCA_027028665.1 Candidatus Atribacteria bacterium
GAGCCATTTCTCACAGTATCACCTATGGGTATCTTCCCATAAAATCTATACATATCCAATGCACCTTTGCTTAATTGAAGTTCAAATGGGGAATCTTGTGGTTCTTTAAATCCATTTTTTTCGATCCATTCATCCAATAGTGGGTATGCATCCTTACCATCATATTCAAATCGAGTAAGCCATATATTATGGTTAAAACCAGCTATATCCCACTTTACCTTCTTTTTATCCAGATCTAAGGCATCTAAAATTACATTTAATTCATTATGTCCATGACAAAATCCAACTACCTTTATTTTTGAATATCTTGATATGAGCGTGGTCCCTTCAAATACAGGGTTTGCAGTTTGTATAAGCCAGGCATCTGATGCAAGTTCTTCTATAAGGTGTGCGACATCCAAAAAGAATTTTAATTGATTATAATTAGAAAAGGTGTAGTAATCAGATACCATATTAAACTCTTGTGTATCAATACCTCTATAATATCCATGTTTTTCCCCTATTTCTCTTATAATTTCTTGATGACTATGTCCCCCTACCAGGGCAGCATTTACGACAAAATCGGCATCCTTTATGCTTTCTCTTATATCAGTAGTTTTTTCAAATCTTAAATTTGCTCCCAATTCCTCTGCATACCTTTTCGCAAGGGTATATACGGCATTTAAACGATCCTCATCAATATCCATAAGGGAAACAAAACTCCCGGATAACCTGTTTATTCTGCTCAAGTCACTTATAAATTTCATAGAGAAAACGGCACTACCTGCACCTATTATACTGATCTTTATATTCTTTGCCATAATATTCTCTCCTTCAAATAATAACTATATTTTTATAATTATAACACAGCTTTAATACCCCCATTGACAATTGTTATATTATTTATTAATATAAAAAATTAAAACTATAAAAAAGGTGATAAAAATGAAAAGAGATATATTCAAAAATATAAGTCCCCTGGATCATAGGTACTCTTTAAATGAAGAAGAGTTCTCAAATTTCAGTGAATACTTCTCAGAAGAAGCGGTAATAAGGTATCAAGCAGTCATAGAACTTGCACTAATAAAAGGATTTGCAAAAATAGGAATATGCACTCAAGATATGGTAAAAGAGGTGGAGGATGCGATAGAAAAGTTGACACCAGAGGAAGTCTACAAAGAAGAGAAAAGGACAAGGCATAATACCCGTGCCCTTGTAAATTGTATAAGAAGAAATGTCCAGAATAAAACTAAACCCTATATACACTTAGGTGTAACATCTTATGACATAATAGACACAGCAAGGGCCCTAAGATACAAAGAAGCTACAAAAAAACTCATACTACCTACCCTAATAGCTTTAGAGAAAGTACTTATGGAAATAGCCTTAAGAGAAAAAGAGACTATCCAGATAGGAAGGACACATGGCCAGCATGCAGAACCCATTACCTTTGGTTTTGCCATCTCAGAATATGTAAGCAGATTAGGAACAAGAATTGAAATGATAAAAGAAAAAGGGGGAAATTTAAGGGGAAAGATAAGTGGTGCAGTAGGTGCATACAATGCCCTCTCTTTACTGGTTCCTGACCCCATAACATTTGAAAAAGAGGTGCTTTTAGAAATAGGACTAAGACCCGCTACTTATTCCAATCAAATAGTAGAGCCTGAATACTTAAATGATTTTATACATGCAATAGTATCCTGCTTTGGGGTACTTGCAAATCTGGCAGATGATATGAGACATTTACAAAGAACAGAAATAGGAGAAGTAGGAGAGTACTTCTCAGAGGAGCAGGTAGGCTCATCCACTATGCCACATAAAAAAAATCCTATAAACTACGAAAATGTAAAGGGATTATGGAAGGCATTTATGCCGCGGATGATGACTCTCTACATGGATCAGATCTCAGAACATCAAAGAGACCTTACAAATTCTGCATCTTCCAGATTCACAGATGAAATCATAGTAGGACTTCTGCTTTCTGCAAACAGACTAACAAGGACCTTCCAGAAATTTACAGTGGATCGCGAAAACCTAAGAAAAAACTTCAATTTAAGCAAGGATAAGATTATCGCAGAACCCCTTTATATATTGCTTTCATATTATGGACACCCTGATGCACATGAAACCGTACGAAAAATGATACTTAAAATGCAAAAAGAAAAAGGAACTCTATGGGAGACAGCAAAGAAAGAAGAAGAGCTCATACCTTATATCGAAAGATTTACATCATTTCAAAGAGAGATCCTTTCACACCCAGAAAAATATATAGGGAAGGCTAAAGAAAAAGTAGAAGAGATTGTTACATACTGGATGAAAAGACTTAACATTAAATAAGTTATTAAACAAAAACCTTGACAAATTATCCTTGTGCCCGTATACTTTTAGCATATATAAAAAGGAATCCTTGTTATATGAAAAGAGAGACTATTTTAATAATTTTTTATATATTAACATTAGGTGCAATATTTATCATCGATCTCACTGTACCCCTTGGTGTAGCAGCTGGTGTACCCTATGTGGTGCCTGTACTCATAACAATAAAAACTGAAAGAATAATAGATACTTACCTAATAGGCATAGCAGGAATACTACTTACCATTTTAGGCTATTTCTTATCACCAGTAGCAAATGGTGTTCCATGGATGGTTATATTTAATAGACTTCTTGCTATATTTGTAATAAGTATAACTATGTTTTTTGTAATCGACCGCAAAAATTCAGAGATAAAAATAAAGAAATTAAACAAAGAACTCCAACAGATGGTTCATACAGATCCCCTAACAGGTGCAAAAAATAGATTGGCATTTATAAAACGAATCACCGAGGAAATAGAAAGGGCTAAAAGATATGAGGCGCCTTTATCTATAATTATGTTTGATATTGATCATTTTAAAAAAATAAATGATACATATGGACATAATGTAGGAGATAATGTCCTAAAAGGAATGGTAAAAATAGTAGAAGAGCATCTAAGAAAATCGGATAATCTATATAGAACAGGAGGGGAAGAGTTTATAGTAATACTACCCAATACAGATATTGAAAAGGCAGAGATCGTAGCAGAGAAGATAAGAGAAGCTATATGTAAAACCAAATTTGAAAAGGTGGGAAGGGTAACAATAAGCATAGGAGTCACTCAGGTTACAGAAGATGATGATGAAGATACAGTTACAAGCAGGGTAGATGAGGCTTTATATAGGGCAAAAAATACAGGTAGAAATAGAGTGGTTACTATAAAGGCATAGATGGAGGGAAAGATGAAGATCCCAGGTATTGAAGATATAAAGGATGCAAGTATAACCTTAAGTCCTATCTTGAATAGCACACCCCTTCTTTATTCTTACAAACTTTCGGAAAGATTTTCGGCAAATATACATATAAAGTTAGAGAATTTTCAAAAAACAGGCTCTTTTAAGATAAGAGGAATATATAATAAGATAAAAAAGATGTCTGAGGAAAGGTTAAAAAAAGGTGTTATCACCTTTTGTGATCCCAATTTTGGATATGCACTATCCTATATAGGAAAACTATTTGATATGCCAACTACCATTATGATGCAAAAGAATACAGGGATCGATTTTGATTTTAAAAAATATGGATCAGAGATTATATGGGAAGAGGCGGACATAAAAGATAGAACAAAAAAGGCAAAAGAGATAGCAAAGGCAAAAGGCTATACATATATTAATCCCATTGAAGACCCAGATATCATTTCTGGATATGGCACTATTGCCCTTGAGATACTACGAGAGGAAAAATCTATTGAGGTGGCTATCATTCCTGTAGAACATGGAAGCCTTATTTCTGGTTTTTCTATCTTCTCCAAAGGAATCCTACCACAGGTTAAGATTATTGGGGCATACAAAGAAGGTTTTCTCAATCTAAATAAAACTACCTCATCCATAATAGATAGATATGTAGATGAACTATTACCTATAAATGAAAGGTTTATAAAAGATGCAATGAAATTCTACTTAGAAGATGTAAAGATAGTACCAGAAGAGAGGGCTACATACCCTCTTGCACTACTTCTTGGTGGAAAGATAGAGACAAAAAATAGATCCATAGCACTTTTGGTATCAGGGGGAAATATAGATACAGAAAGACTAAAGACACTTATTTAAATTCTAAAAGAGGCAATCATCCAGGTCGCGATTGCCTCTTTTTTCTTCTTATATAAGGAGTTCTGCTATCTGCACAGCATTTAGTGCAGCACCTTTTCTTAAATTATCAGATACCACCCAGAAGGAGATACCCTTTGAAAATGCAAGGTCTTCCCTTATCCTTCCTACAAATACTTCATCTTTATATGCTGCATCTATTGCCAATGGATAGAGATTTTCCTTTGGCTCATCTATTACCTTTACACCTTTTGCCTCTCTGAGTAGTCTTTTTACTTCTTCTGCGGTAATTTTCTCTATGGTTTCAATTGTTACGGATTCGGAATGTGATCTAAATACAGGGATCCTTACAGTGGTTGCAGAAACCATTATTTTTGGATCCCCAAAGATCTTTCGGGTCTCATTTAGCATTTTCATCTCTTCTTCTGTATATCCATTATTTTCAAAAGGCCCTATATGAGGAAGGGCATTAAATGCAATTTGATAAGGATATACAGATGGGGTATATTCTTTACCTTCTACATAAGCCTTTACCTCTTCTTCAAGTTCTGCTATTGCCTTATAGCCTGTACCTGAGACCGCCTGATATGTAGAGACTACAACCCTTTTAATACCTACTTTATCATAAATAGGCTTTAATGCAACAACCATTTGAATAGTGGAACAATTGGGATTGGCAATAATGCCTCTGTGCCACTTTACATCATCTGGATTTACCTCAGGAACTACCAATGGTACATCAGGATACATCCTGAATGCTTTACTATTATCAATTACAGTGGCACCTTTTTCTACAAACTTTGGTGCATACTCTTTGCTAATCTTTGAACCTGCGGAAAAAAGAGCTATCTGGATTCCAGAAAGATCTGCTTCTGAAAGATCTTCTACTACTACCTTTGAGCCATTAAAGTTTACCTCTTTACCTTTACTTCTAGAAGATGCAAAAAGTCTCAATTTCCCCACAGGAAAGCTCCTCTGCTCTAAAACCTTCACCATTTCCTGGCCTACCGCGCCTGTTGCACCTACCACAGCAACTGTCAAACTCATACACACTACCTCCTTTATGCAATTTTCCTTTTTATTAAACCTTCACCCTTACACCTCTCATGCTCAAATTGAAGGGTGATATGGGTTATATTAAACTTTTCTCTCAGTGTATCCCTTATCAGATCTCCTATCTCATTTGCTTTACTTATCCTTACATCATCCATATTTATATGTGCCTCCATCAATCTCTCATGTTCTCCCATCTGCCATATATGAATATGATGCACATCCTTTATAATAGGTGAGATATTTTTTATCTCATCTGAAATCTTTTCTATATCTATATCCTTTGGTACACGCTGCATAAGGATATAAAAAGAGTTTATTATAATATCTTTTCCCTCTTTTAAAACATATATAGCAATTCCTATTGTTACAATAGGGTCTATCCAGTATATATTGAAAAGGTAAATAAATATTCCCCCTATAACTACACCTAAAGAGGATATAGCATCACTTAAAAGATGGAGATATGATGATCTTATATTTAAACTTTTATGGGCATCCCTTTCTAATAAAAAGACAGAAAAGGAGTTTGCAAAAAGGCCCAATAAGGAAACAGAGATCATTATACCAGGTCGTATAGTTATAGGATCTCTAAATCTATTTATAGCTTCATAAAAAAGATAAAAGGATATGCCTATTAATGTTAAAGAATTTAAGATAGCGGCAATGATCTCTGCCTGTTTATAGCCAAATGTATAGTTATATGTTGTATCCTTTTTAGAAAATTTAAATGCTATATATGTAACTACAACAGATAATCCATCTGAAAAATTATGAAGGGCATCGGATAAGAGGGCAAGGCTGCCAGAGACTATACCCCCTATAATCTCTGCTACAGTAATAGTAAAATTTAATACCATTACAACAAAAAGTCTGGATCCACTTATATCTTTATGGTGATGATGATTATGGTTATGAGCCTTCACTTTCCTCTCCCAGATTAAACTCTTTATGAAGCACATTTAAAGCCTTTTCTATAAATCTTTCATCAATAAGACATGAAATCCTAAGTCCAGATGTACTTATCATATCTATATTTATTCCCTCTTTTGCAAGTGCTCCAAACATACGAGAAGGAATATGAGGATCCTTTGTAATTCCTGAACCTATTATAGAAACCTTTCCTATCTCAAGTTCATAATCCACACCTTCTGCTCCAACCTTTTCTGCCACATCCTTTGTGATCTTTATTGCCTCTTTTAGATCTCCCTCTTCTACAGTAAATGCAATATCATTTATCCCTTCCCTATTTGCGCTCTGAATAATCATAT
>JALVIU010000018.1 GCA_027028665.1 Candidatus Atribacteria bacterium
TAAATACTTCTCCATCAAAAGTTACACCTCTTCTAAATACTTCTTTTAATTCCTCATCTTTTAAAAGATTAGAAATTTCAAAGGTAGTTTTTCCTATATAATCTATTCCCTTAAGTCCAAGGTACTCCTCTGTAGCGGAATTTGCATAAATCCATCTTCTTTCTTTATCTCTAAATGCAATTAAAAGGGGCATGGATTCCATTAGTGTCCTAAATCTTGTAGAGACTTCTACCAATTCTTTTTGCTTCTTTTCTCTTAATAAAAGGCTTCCAAACATTTCTGCAGCAGTTCTAAAGAGAGAAACTGATTCCTCATCCCAGAGCTCTTCATTATGAGTATTATCTGCACCTAAAAAACCAAGATATTTACCTTTTATATATATGGGAACAATAAGGATTACCTTTATATCCTGGGTCTCTAATAACTCTTTTGTAGGTATGTATGAAATTTCTTTAACCCTTTCATGAAATATTTTTCCTCTAGAGAGCTTTTTATAAATTAAAGAGTCTTTATCTCCATGAGGTTGATCTTTTGTATTAGGGTTATCCAGTTGAGGAGTTACACCATCTCTTACCCATTCTGCCCTCTGAGTTATATAACTTCTTCCATCTTTATAATATACTTCAAACCAGTATGTTCTATCTGCATTCAATGCACTGCCCAAAAATTTTAATATATAATTAATAACGACTTCTGGTTCATCTTTTAAAAGAAGTAAAAGTCCTATTTTATGTAATATGTAAAGATAAATATGGGATCTTTGAATCTTATTCTGTAATTTTACTCTCTCAGTAATATCAATAGTATATCCTCGTATAGCTTTTAGCTCTCCATTATCGGAAAGTTCCGGATAGATATAGCTTTCTAACCACCTAATTTTTCCATTTTTATCTATGATCCGATATCTCTCACGAATCTCTCTTTTTATGGATAGAATCTTCTGAGTTTCTTCAAGGGTATGCCTATCATCAGGATATACATAGTCTATCCAAAAAGAAGGGGTTCCTATCAATCTATCTCTCTTTACATCTATGAATTTTTCTATTCCTTTACTCACATATTTATATAGAAATCTCCTCCCCTCTCTTGTTTCTTCCACATCCAAAACCCATATATACATATTGGCAAAATCTAATGCCTTTTCTATAAAATCAAGATCGATATCTATCTTATCCAAAGTTTTACTCCCTCTTCCTCTTCTCTTTTATTATAATTAAATTATATCATGTCTAAAGCATTTTTTAAATATTTATTCTGGTCTTTTGACTTTCACAAAATCCTATGATATTATAAATTTATGAGGCGATCATGGATTAAAGAATATAGTATAATAGTTATTGGCAATTTTATTATAGCATTTTCTCTTGTCTCCTTTGTGATACCCAACAATTTTATAAATGGTGGTGTAAGTGGTATTTCCATTATCCTTTATCATCTTACCCACTTTCCAGTAGGTATAAGTTACCTCATTATAAATATATTTCTATTCATCCTCGCCTTTAAAATATTGGGTATGAGTTTTGGATTTAAATCTATTTTCTCTACAATAACCCTCTCTCTAATGATAGACTTTTTTACATACATAATCCCTTTACCTGTATTTAAAAATCCTCAACATATTATGCTTATCGTATTTTATGGTGGCGCTCTTTCAGGCATTGGGCTTGGAATGGTACTCTCCCAGGGGGCATCCACGGGGGGAACAGATATTATCGCCATGATTATTAATAAGTACTTTCACCTTCAACCTGGCAAAGGAATCTGGATTTCGGATATTACTATCACTCTCTTTTCCATAATAGTGCCTACCATAGATATATACTATGCACTATATGGGGTCCTCTCTGTACTTGTTACAGGTGGTGCAATAGATGTGGTATTAGAAGGATTTACAAACTCCAGACAAATTATTATAATCACTGAACATCCTGACAAAATAAAGAAATTCATTCTTAATAAGTTAGGAAGGGGAATCACAGTTTTTGAGGCGATAGGTGGGTATACAGGAAGGAAAAAAATCGTACTTCTAACTGTAGTCAGGTTAAGAGAAGTTGCCAAATTTAAAATGGCAATAAAGGAGATGGATCCTTATGCGTTTATCCTTATATCTAAGGTAAGCGAAGTCTATGGAGAGGGATTCAGG
>JALVIU010000019.1 GCA_027028665.1 Candidatus Atribacteria bacterium
GTAGCAGGAGGAGATCACAAGATAGGTGCAATAGCTGCTGCTCTACGTGGAAGATATGTAAATATATTAATTACAGATGAGGGAACTGCCCAGAAACTTATAGAGTTTGAATAGGGGGAAGCTATGAATTATTTTTTAGTTATCGATGCAGGCACAGGAAGTGGAAGAGCTGTATTATTTGATGAGAAGGGACATGAGATCTCTTTTGCACAGAGAGAGTGGAGACACTTAAATCTTACAGGTGTGCCAGGTGCCATAGATTTTGATGTAAAAGGAAACTGGAAAATTATAAAAGAACTTATAAAAGAAGCTGTACATAAATCTCATGTGGATCCTGCCTCTATAATAGGTATTACATCTACTTCTATGAGGGAAGGGCTTGTTCTTTATGATAAAAACGGAGAAGAGCTATGGGCATGTTCCAATGTAGATGCCAGGGCTCAGGAAGAGGTAATTTTGTTAAAAGAGAAAGGCTTAGAAAAGGAGATATATGATATAACAGGACAGACCTTCTCTATATCTGATGTGCCAAGGCTTTTATGGGTTAAAAGACATCTGCCAGATGTATATGATAGAATTCATACACTTGGCATGATAAGTGATTGGGTAATATATAAACTATCAGGGGAGTTTTTTGTAGAACCTTCTAATGTATCTACATCAGGCTTTTTTCATACTATGAATAGGACCTGGGATGCTGAACTTATTGATAAATTAGATCTCCCGAAGGATATTTATCCAGAAGTAGTGGAGCCCGGGACAAAGATAGGAAAAATTAGAAAAGAGCTTGCCCAGGAATTGGGATTATCTCCAGATACCTGCATAATTATGGGTGGAGGAGATGCTCAACTTGGCACAATTGGTGTGGGAGCCGTATCTGAGTATGATACAGTGATCCTTGGTGGTACTTTCTGGCAGCAAGAGGTAAATGTTAAAAATCCTGTTCCTCATCCAGAAGGGAAGATCAGGATAAATGCACATGCAGTTCCAGGACTCTGGCAATATGAGGGTATATCTTTTCTAATAGGCCTTGTGATGAGGTGGTTTAGAGATGCCTTCTGTCAGGAAGAGGTAAGAGTCGCAAGAGAACTGGGAATATCTGCATATTCTATTCTTTCTGAGGAGGCCAAAGGTGTACCAGCGGGTGCATATGAGATAATGCCTATATTTTCAGATGTAATGAATTATATGCATTGGAAGCATGCTGCACCTTCTCTTCTTAATTTTGATATAAATGAACCAGAAAAATTTGGAAAACCTCAAATATTTCGGGCACTTATGGAAAATGCTGGTTTTAATAGTCTTGGTAATCTAAAAGAGATTACAAATGCTATAGGCTTTTATCCTGAAGAGATCATATTTGCAGGGGGTGCCTCATATAGTCCTGTATGGTCCGGTATTATGGCATCTGTTCTTAATGTGAGGGTAAAAGTTCCTAGAGTAAAGGAAGCTACGGCTCTGGGTGGTATGATGTGTGCAAGTGTAGGCACAGGTGTATACAAGGATTTTGTTGAGGCAAAGGATAGCGTAGTACGCTTTGAGGCTACATATGAACCAGATCCTGAAGAACATGAAGTGTATATAGAAATTTTTAAAAAGTGGAGAGAGGTATATAAGTCAATCCTGGAGCTTTCAGATAGAGGTTATTTGCGTCACATGTGGAAGGCACCAGGGGAATAATCTTGGAGGTTAATATGAAGGTTATTAATGAAAAAGATGAAGAATATAGGTTTGGTCAGTCAGGACCAAAATATCTATTAAGAGGTCCTAACATTGATTTTGGTGTGGTAAGACTCCTTCCAGGAGAGGATTTTCCAGATCACTACCATAATGAGGTAGAAGAGAACTTTTTTGTCTTAGAAGGGGAGATAGATTTCCTAATAAATGGCGAAATAAAATATCATGCAAAACCAGGAGATCTTATACATATACCTCCACCTGAGACGCATTATTTAAAGAATAACGGGGACGTACCTGCAAAGGCCATTTTTGTCAAGGCTCCTTTTAATCCCGAAGATAAAGTTAATGTAAAGTGAAAGATAATGGAGGTGTTTTATGGATAAGAAAAAGATAACTGAAAAGATGAGTTGGGGAAAGAAAAATAGAATGAGAAAGATTATTCAGGATGATGGTAG
>JALVIU010000020.1 GCA_027028665.1 Candidatus Atribacteria bacterium
TGGAGCCCGGACTTTCCTCACATAGGGAAAACCCTATGCGCGACCACCTGAACTACTCTCACCCCAATATAATATTCTACCACAGTTTGGACAGGTGACAATATCTTTACTTTCTTTTGTTTTGTTTATTACATCTTCTGGCACTGTAAGATGGCATCCATTACATGTATTATTTTTAATAGAAACTATAGGATTTCCTTTTTCCTTTTTAATATTTATATATATCCTATAGTGTCTTTCATCTATTTTTTCTGAAATCTCTGCCTTTTTCTGCCTTAACTTTTCCAATTTTTCCTCTAATTTTTTATTATCTTTTTTTAGATATCCTATTTCTTTTTTTATTTTATCCGTTTCTTTTTTTATCTTTTCTTTTAGGATTTTAAGTTTATCTTTTATATCCTCACTTTCTTCCATTAATGTTATTATATCTGTTTCTTTTTTATCCCTTTCATCTTCTAAGTGCCTCATTTCTTTTTGGAATCCTGAGAGCTCTTTGGGGTTTGTGAATTTTCCTGAATAAAACTCTTTTTTCTTTTGCTCTATTTTATATTCAATCTGTTGAAGGTCATTTTCTTTCTTCTTTAATTTAAAAATCAGGTCTTTTTCCTTATTTTCTGTAGATACTAACAAATCTTTTATCTCTTCTATCTTTTTTTCTTTTTCTTTGATCTTTAAATCCTGGTCTTTTATCTCATCTTGAATGAGCTCTATCTGGTGGTCTATCTCCTGCAGGTCTATCAGAAGCTTAAGTACGGGATGCATGACCCCTCCTTAGAGATTGTAGAGGAAAATGGGCCCACCAGGCCTCGAACCTGGGACCTACCGGTTATGAGCCGGTTGCTCTTCCAAACTGAGCTATGGGCCCTAAACTCACTTTACAAAATATACCAGCATTTTTAAAAAAAGTCAAGGGGTACTTTGACTTTTTTTCTACAAAATGTTAAAATTTTTAAAAAGTAGGGAGGTGGAAAAATGAAAGTAGTAGTAACCAGAACAGATAGATTGGGAATCATGGATTTAAGAGGTATGAAATCATATATGGAGACAAGAAATATAGATAAGGCCTATATAATTGTAAAACATACACCTCACCCAAATGTAATAAATTTTGCAAAGGATATGAAAAATGTAGAGATAATAGAAGGAAAAGATTATAAGGCTCAATTGGAAAGGATAAAAGAAAAAGAGTCTGCTGCAGAGATATTAGAGGTAGACATGTATTCTATGAGTGAGAGAAGATTTGCATCAGATGCTGATTAGGGGATAGGAATGCGTGTGTATATAGTTACAGAAGGCGGGAAAGACATTGGATTTGGTCATATCGCAAGGTGTAAGGCCCTATATGCTGCCTTTATAAAAAAAGATATAGAGCCACTATTTATAATAAATGCAGATTCCTCTGTAACATCTTTGTTAAAGGGGACAGATTATATTATTTTGGATTGGCAGAAGAAAAAAAATGAACTCTTTGATATTATTAAATATGCAGATATAGGAATCCTGGATTCATATCTTGCTCCATTACCCTTTTATGAAAGATTTGAAAAAAGCGTAAAACTTCCCCTTTATATTGATGATTATGTAAGACTTGACTATCCTCGGGGTATTATACTAAATCCCTCTATCTTTGGGGATGAAATAGATTATAAAAGAGAGGATGCCCTTCCTGTGTTAAAGGGCCCAGATTATGTCCTTTTGCGAGAGGAGTTCTGGGATGTGCCACCGAAAAGGACGAGAGAGCATGTGAAGAATATCTTAATTACCTTTGGTGGAGATGATATGAGATCTCTTACTTTAAAGGTTCTGGATTTTCTTGACAAAAATTTTTCGGAATTTACAAAATTTGTAATAGTAAGTAAGGGGTTTAAAGATCAGGATATTAGGATATTGAAAAATGAATATGGTGAAAAATCCAATGTAAGACTCATTATTTCACCTTCCGGAGAGATGATTAGAGATGCCATGTTAAATGCAGATATAGCTATATCTGCAGGAGGTCAGACCACGTATGAACTTGCAAGAATAGGATTACCTCCTATAATTATTGGAGTTGCAGATAATCAGCGAAAGAATATAGAAGGTTGGATAAAAAGGGGGTTTATAAGGTATGCAGGTTGGTGGAATGACCAAAATC
>JALVIU010000021.1 GCA_027028665.1 Candidatus Atribacteria bacterium
CTATCCCTTGTCGTTCCTGCAATAGGAGTAACAATTGCCCTCTCTTCTGCCAAAAGCACATTTAAAAGGCTTGATTTTCCCACATTGGGTCTACCCACTATTACAGTCTTTACCCCATGGGAAAGTACCCTCCCTATGGCATAAGAGGAAAGAAGCTCCTCTGTTTTATCTATGGCACCTTGTATAAGATGTGAAAGTTCCTTGTAATCAAGTGGGGTAATATCCTCATCAGGAAAACTAATAATTGCCTCAAGCCAGGATATAGCAGAAAGTATTCTATCCTCTATCTGTTTTAATCTCTTAGAAAGACCACCTTTTAAATGCGATAGACTTATTCTCCTTGCCTCATCAGATGTGGCTTCGATAAGGGAAAGTACAGCTTCTGCCTGTGTAAGGTCTATCCTGCCATTTAGGTATGCCCTCTTTGTAAATTCACCGGGTGCTGCGATACGTGCCCCTTCTCTGAGGACAAGCTCCAGTATTTTATTCAGTATGAACATCCCACCATGACACTGAAATTCTATAACATCCTCACGGGTATACGTATAAGGCGCGCGCATTATAAGCATAATAGTTTCATCCAGTGGTTCGTTCTCTTTAGGATCATAAACATAACCAAAATGTGCAGAATAAGAGGGAAAGGATGAAAAATTCACCCTTTCCCCGGTTTTATTTCTAAACAGTCTCTCAGCTATAGGGATTGCCTGTTTTCCACTTATCCTTACAATCCCTATCCCACCCTCTCCAGGTGGTGTAGATATAGATGCGATAGTATCAAAGTCGACTATCTTTTCTACCTCCTCTTCCGCCTACAGGATAAATTACAACCCTCCTCTTCGGCTCTCTACCCTCACTCTTTGTGGTAATGTATGGGTCTTTTTTCAAAAGGTTATGCACATATCTACGCTCCACCGTACTCATCGGATTCAAAGATACAGTTTTACCTGTATCCAGTGCACGACTTGCTGCTCTTCTTGCCACCCTCTTTAGATATGCCTTTCTCTTTTCTCTGTATCCATCAAGATCCAGATATAGATTTTTCTCAAAACCCTTCCTTGACGAAACGATATTTAAAAGATACTGAATGGCATCAAGGGTTTCACCATGTTTTCCAATGATGATTCCTCGGTCATCAGAGTGAATTTTTAAGAAAAGCTCATTATCGTCTCTATTAAATACCTCTATATTCGCACTTATTCCCATAAGCTTAAATATGGTGTTTAGATATTCCTCTGGAGAAAAATTTGGATCTGATCTTTTTAGCAACTCTCTTCTTTCATAAGAAATTTTTATACGTACGTTTTTTGAGCCAAAGAATCCAAAGAGGCCCTTTCCCTTTTCCTCTACCTCTTCAATATTATAATTATAATCTCTTCCGAGTTCATCCAGGGAATCCACACCAATCATAGAAAGCGCCTCTTTAATTGCCTCTTCTTTTGTTTTTCCTACCCCTTCCACTTCTTTCATAGCAATCTATCCTCCTCTTTAAGAAACAGCACCTTTTTTCGATTTAAAATCAATATAGTATCTCAGAAGCACATCTAAAAGACTCGACATACCCCAATAAAGGACTACTCCAGTCGGGAGTTTAAGACTTATATAGCCTATAAATAGGGGCATTATAATGAGCATAGTTTTATTCTGCGATGTTTCACCTTCAGGAGACATTACCTTTTGTTGTAGAAAACTCAAAACCACAATAAGTACCGGGAGTATATAGTAAGGATCCGGTTTTGAGAGGTTCCACAACCCCAAAAACTTTGTGTTTCCAAAGTTATAAGTGTTTAGTACCCTGAACAAGATCCAGAGTATAGGAAGCTGTATGAGCATGGGAAGACAACCACCAAATGGATTCACTCCATGCTCCTTATAAAGCTCCATCGTTTTCTTATTAAGTTCCTGTGGGTTATTTTTATATTTTTGCTGTAATTCTTTTATAAGGGGCTGGATCTTCGCCATTTCCCTCATAGAGTTTATCTGTTTTATAGTAAGGGGATAAAGCACCAATTTTATTACAACTGTAAGGAGAATAATAGCCATTCCATAGCTATGGGTTATTCCAAAAAAGAACTCTATAATATTCCGAAAAAGTACATATAACCAGTCAAACAATTTTCCTCACTCCTATCTTATCGATTTTTAAATCAGGAACAGGATCATAACCACCGGGATTAAAAGGATGGCACCTGAGTATCCGCTTTATTGCAAGGATACCCCCCCTCCATGCCCCATAACGAGATATCGCCTCATATGAATATGTAGAACAGGTAGGATAAAACCTACATGTACGAGGTTTATAAGGGGATATAAACTTTTTATAAAACTTAAGGACTAAAAGGAGTACTTGTTTCATCCTTTTCTATCTCCTTAAACCCTTTTAAAAGATCATCCATAAGATCCCAAAAACTCACCACTTTTGCCTTAGACTTTGCAACAATTACAATATCCAACCCCTCTGGAATCCTATCCTGATTTAGCCGAATAATCTCTTTCAATCTTCGTTTTATCTTATTTCGCACCACAGCAGTACCCACCTTTTTACTTACAACTATACCAATACGGGAGTCGGGGAGAGGATTTTTTACATATAATATTACGACATATCTTCCAACCCATTTCTCCCCATTTCTATATACATAAGAAAACTCCCTTGATTTTTTTAGTTTATCATAAGGCATTCATTCTATATAGAGACCCTTTTTCTCCCCTTTTTTCTTCGTCTTTTCAGCACCTCTCTCCCACCACGGGTCTTCATTCTTGCCCTAAAACCATGTACCTTCTTTCTTCTGCGGTTATGTGGCTGATAGGTTCTCTTCATTTCACTCACACCTCCTAATTAGTATCTTGTCTTCGCAATCACTATAGTATTATACAGGAAATTTACAAAAAAACAACTCCCTTTTACAAATTTAGTTAACTTTACTTACCTCCAATACTCAAACCCTCCACCAAAACAGTAGAGCCTCCCACTCCTTGAGGGAAAAACTTAAGATCATTGGCTACCAACTTTACACCTTTTAAAAGGTCTCGTATATTACCTGCAATAGTCATACCCTTTACTGGATAGGTGATCTCCCCTTTCTCTATAAGATTTCCAGTGATACCCACAGAAAAATCACCTGATACAGGGTCTATCGTGTGTGCACCAATAACAGAGGTCACATAGATAGCAAGGGAGAGATTGGAAATGATATCTTTTGGTCCTATATTCCCCGGTAGAATATGAAGATTGGAAGGCCTAATGCCAGGTAGATTTTTTATATTGGCACGAAATCCAGAGCCTGTACTTTCTGTACTAAAAAATGCTGCACTATACAGGTTATGCAAGTAGGAACCAAGTACACCCTTTGATATTATCTCTACTCGCTTTGTAGGCATACCTTCATCATCAAATGGTGATGTAGATAGACCATTTGCAAGTGTACCATCATTTACCAGTGTAACTATCTCTGATGCAATTTTCTCCCCTATCATATCTCTGTATATAGATTTACCTTTCATCACATTTTCACCAGAAAATGCAGGGAATAAAGCACTCAAAAGCTCTGCCTCTGCCTCAGGGTTAAAAACCACAGGAAATTTGCCTGTATTGTATATTTTTCCTCCAAGTTTTGATATCGCCTTATATGCCGCCTGTATCCCTACATCCTCTGGAGAAAGATGTGTAAGAAATGGAGAGGCTGCAATCTCAAAACCCATTTCTCTCTCATTACCTTCTTCAGAAATGAGTTCTACAAGGAAATATATAAATGTAAAACTATATTCCCGAGAGATACCGTATGTATTTAAAATCGATATATCTCCATAACCTTTTTCTACAGTAATGGTTCTGAAGTCTTTTATTCTCTCATCATATTTCCGTGCTGCCTCTTCTATTCTTCTTGCGTAAGAGATCATCTCATCTATACCAAGCTCTGGAATCTGGGGATCAAATATATTTACCGGGGTAGGTGGAAGGTCCTCTTTCATAAGGGTGTAGTGTGGGTTTTCTGTAGTAAACTTAGAGAATACAAAGGCACTTTCTATGGCCTTTGAAAGATCTGCTTCTAAAAGAGAAGATGTGTAAGAGAAGCCCAATTTTTTATCATTTATAATGCGGATACCTGCTCCCCTTTCATTTTCTTCTTTCAGTGTTTCAATTTCGCCATTTCTATATTCCACTCTAACATTTTTTGCATCCCTTACATATATTTCTCCATCCTTTATACCCCTTTTCTTAAAGTATAAAAGTGCAATATCCTTCCAGTTCTTCATTTCACAATACCTCCTACCACTATCTGGGGGATACGAACTGTAGGCTGTGCATCAGATACAGGTACCCCTTGACCATCCTTACCACATGTACCTACGGAAAATCCAAGGTCACTCCCCACCATATCAATGGATTCAAGCACCTTCGGGCCATTACCTATAAGTGTTGCCCCTCGAAGTGCCTTTGTGGGTCGGCCATTTTCTATAAGATAGGCCTCAGGGCAGTTAAATACAAAATCACCACTTGCAATATCTACCTGTCCTCCACCCATCTTTTTTATAAGCACACCCTTTTCTACACTCTTTACAATTTCATCTGGGTCATGGTTTCCAGGAAGTACCATGGTATTTCTCATACGCGGTATAGGTAGATGACGAAAGCTCTCCCTTCTTCCATTGCCTGTGGGTGCTACACCAAATTTCTTGGCTGTCTTCCGTGAATGTAAATATCCTTTAAGAATACCGTTTTCTATAAGCACAACCCTCTGAGATGGGATTCCTTCATCATCTATTCCTGTAGTGCCCCTCTTTCCAGGAAGAGTACCATCATCTACTACGGTGATAAGTTCATTTGCTACCTTTTTTCCTATCTTTCCTTTGTATACAGACCCACCCTTTTCTATAAGATCTGCTTCGAGTCCATGCCCACAGGCCTCATGGATCATAGTACCACCTGCAGAAGAAGAGAGAACCACTGTATAGGTACCAGCTGGTGCAGGTTCTGCCCGAAGCTGGGTAATGGCAAGATGTGCTGCCTTTTTTGCCACCTCTTCAGAGGGTATTTTCTTAAAAAGTTCAAAACCTATAGTTTCTGAAAGCACCTCATATCCTGTTTGCACATCTTTGCCATCTGTCGCCACAGTTTGTACTATAAGTGATGTATATATCCTATCATCATGTGTGTATTCACCATAGGAATTATATATATCTATTGCCTTCTGGGTATCCCCATAAAATACCATCACCTGTACTATAGCAGGGTCATATTCACGGGCAGCTTTATCTGCCCTTTTCACAATCTCTATCTTTTCAGGTACAGACACCTCTCCAGGTAAAATCTCAGGGACAGAGGGATTTTTATACCCCATATCACGAAACTCAATCTTTCCTTCTTCTGCACGACCAAATATCTTGCCTATAAGTACCGCCATATTATAAAGGGTATCGAAATCCAGAGATGTAGTATAAGAGAAGTACTCCTTATCTCCTTTTACTACACGTAGTGATACCCCTTTATCTATTCCCCCTCTTATCTCCTCTATCCTGCCTGATTCAAATTTTATAGAAGTGGAGGTAGATTCTTCAAAATAGAGTTCAGAAAAATCTGCACCACCTCTTGCAGTAATCAAAATCTTTGATATCTCTTCTTTTGTGAGCATATATACCTCCTAAAATGGAGCTTTATCATCCGGAGTAATAACCTCTTTTCCACCCATATACGGTCTTAGCGCCTCAGGAATCACTACGGATCCATCTCTTTGTTGATAGTTTTCCAGGATCGCCACCATTGTCCTACCAACAGCCACTCCAGAACCATTTAGCGTATGGACAAATACTGGCTTTTCCATTTCTCCTGGGCGGAACCTTGTATTCATTCTACGTGCTTGAAAATCTGTACAGTTAGAGCAAGAGGAAATCTCTCTGTACTTACCCTCATATGGCACCCAAACTTCAAGGTCATAGGTCTTAGCAGCAGAAAATCCCATATCTCCTGTAGAGAGTACCACTACCCTATAGGGTAGACCCAATCTCTTCAATACCTCTTCTGCATCATTTGTAAGCTTTTCAAGCTCATCATAAGAGGTCTCAGGACGACAGATCTTTACAAGCTCAACCTTGTTAAACTGATGTAGTCTTATAATACCCCTTATATCTTTCCCATAAGAACCTGCTTCTTTTCTAAAACAGGCCGTATATGCAGTAAAGTAATAAGGTAGCTTCTCACTTTCCAGGATCTCACCCTTGAACATATTGGTAAGAGGTACTTCTGCTGTAGGTATAAGGTAAAGGTCTTCATCTTCACACTTGTATAACTCTTCTTTAAACTTTGGAAGCTGTCCCGTACCTGTCATAGTCCCAGAATTTACAAGATATGGGGGAACGATCTCAAGATAACCCTGTTCCCTTACATGTA
>JALVIU010000022.1 GCA_027028665.1 Candidatus Atribacteria bacterium
ACACCTTCTGCTCCAACCTTTTCTGCCACATCCTTTGTGATCTTTATTGCCTCTTTTAGATCTCCCTCTTCTACAGTAAATGCAATATCATTTATCCCTTCCCTATTTGCGCTCTGAATAATCATATCTATAGGAATCTCTTTTTTAGCAAGTGCCTCAAAAAGCATATGTGCAACACCAGGTTTATCAGGGACACCTTTTATTATCACCTTTGCCACATTTTTATCATGGGTTACCCCAATTACCTCTACCTTTTCCAACTCTTTTTCCTCCTTTCTCGTTATTATTGTCCCTTCATTCCAGGTAAATGAGGAGCTCACCTTTATATCTACACCATACCTATTTGCATAATCTATAGAACGAGGATGCATCACCTTTGCACCCAAACTTGCCATCTCAGACATCTCCTCATAAGAGATCTTCTTTATAAGTCTTGCATCTTTTACAATCCTGGGGTCTGCTGTAAATACCCCTTCAACATCTGTATAAATCTCACACACATCGGCATTCAAAGAGGCAGCAAGGGCTACAGCACTTATATCAGAACCACCTCTACCCAATGTTGTTATATCCTCATCCTCTGTTATACCTTGAAAACCTGCAACTATTGCGATCTCTCCTCTATCCAATACCTCTTTTACCCTACTTGATTCTACTTTTGAAATCCTTGCCCGAGAATGGATCTTATTGGTAATAATCCCTGCTTGAGCACCTGTAAAGGCATAAGCAGTGTGTCCAAGGGCCTGAAGGGCCATGGCCATAAGGGATATAGAGATCTGCTCTCCCGTGGATAAAAGCATATCAAGCTCTCTCTTTCTGGGATTTTGATTTATCTTATATGCCATATCCAAAAGTTCATCTGTGGTTTTTCCCATAGCAGAAACCACTACAGCAACTTTATCACCATTTTTAACCCTATCTGAAATCTTTTCAGCAACCTCTTTTATCCTCTCTATACTACCAACAGATGTACCTCCATACTTTTGCACAATAAGGGCCAATCTCCCACCTCCTAAATAGTTTTTTCTACTCTTACACCTTCTATAGAAGGTCTGGTTTTTATAATCCTTCCCCCTATACCTAATTCATTTACATACATCTCTAATCTATCCTTCATATCTTCTTTTTCAGAAAAACAGGATATAGTAGGACCTGAACCACTTATCACACATACACCTTCATCGTTTTTCAAGACTCTATCCCGTAATTCAAAATAGCCTTTTATATACTTACCTCTATAAGGCTCATGCACCCTATCTAATAATGCCTCTTGTAGAAGAGAGAAATCTCCATTTAAAAAGGCAATAGTTACCAAAGAAGCATGAGCTACATTAAATACTACATCCTCTCTTTTATAGAGATCGGGAAGGGCCTTTCTCATCTTCTCCGTCTCAAGCTCATAGTCGGGTATTACAAGATAGATATTAAAATCTGGTGGTATTATCTTTACACTTCTTATTTCATTATCCACTCGATAAGATATGGTAAAACCACCAAGCACAGCAGGTGTCACATTATCTGGATGACCCTCTATCTCTATTGCCATATCGAGAAGCTCTTCCCTACTATAGGGTCTCCCTGAGAGTTCATTTCCTGCAAAAAGTCCTCCTACTATAGCTGTTGCGCTACTTCCAAGCCCTCGGGCAAGGGGAATATTGTTCTGAAATCTAATAGAAAGCTTATCAATATTGCCTTTATAAACAGATGATAAAGATTTTATCATAAGATTGGTTTTATCCTCTGGAAGTAAATCTCTCCCTTCCCCTTCTATCTCTAAAGAAAATTTATCCCTCTCATCTATCCATATATAGTTATAAAAATCCAGAGCCATACCAAATACATCAAAACCTGGGCCTATATTTGCACATGTTGCAGGAATACTAACCTTTATCATCTTTTCTCCAATCCCAGTATATTTACTATTTGTTCGATATTTACATCTACCTCAATAGGCTTATCAGACTCTCGAATAGAAAGATCCGGATCCTTTAGTCCATGTCCTGTAAGTATACAAACCACTCTATCCTCCCTCTTAAAGAAACCTTTCTTAGAGAGCTTCAATATACCTGCAATACTTGCAGCAGATGCAGGCTCTACAAATACACCCTCTTTCTGTGCCAAAAG
>JALVIU010000023.1 GCA_027028665.1 Candidatus Atribacteria bacterium
GTGCAGGACTTATCCTTGATCCATCCTTAATTGATAAGGGTGCAGATATCAAACATCACCCCTCTGGCACAGGGGCATTTGTATTTAAAGAATGGGTACCTGGTGATCATATCACACTTGTTGCAAACAAAAACTATTGGAGAAAAGATAAGGTAAAACTTTCCAAGATAATATTTAAAACTATTCCAGAGGACACATCGAGAACTATGATGTTAGAAACCGGTGAGCTCGATGTGGCAGAAAGAGTATCCCCATTTGATGTGCCAAGACTTCAGAAGAATAAAAAGATAAAGGTAGAAATTGCACCATCCCTTAGAGTAATATACATAATCATAAATAATGTTAAGTATCCTGATGTAAGAGTAAGACAGGCATTTAACTATGCAGTCGACAAAGAGGCAATTTGTAAGAATATATTGAAGGGCCTTGCAGAGCCTGCACACTCTCCACTTGCACCACTTACATGGGGTTATGCAGATGGAGGATACTATGCCTACAATCCAGAGAAGGCAAAGGCATTGCTTGCCGAAGCTGGTTGGAAGGATACAGATGGTGATGGCATATTAGAAAAAGATGGTAAAAAGTTTACATTAAAGCTCTATACACCACATGGAAGATATCTTATGGACTACAAAGTTGCAGAAGCAGTACAGGGATATCTAAAGAAGGTTGGTATTGATGCAAAGCTTCATACAGCAGATTGGGCAACCTATCTTGCATCATTACGTAAACCACCTGAGGAGGCAAAGTATGATTTAGCACTTCTGGGTTGGGCACCATCCACAGGTGATGGAGATTGGGTATTAAGACCACTATTCCATAGCGATTACTTTGCACCAAAGGGTGGAAACAGGGCATTTTATAAAAATCCTGAGGTAGACAAACTCATTATTGCAGGAATGAAAGAAGTAAATCCAGAGAAGAGGAAAGAATACTATAAAAAGGCACAGGAAATCATTGTAAAAGATGCACCATGGCTCTTCTTACATGTACAGAAAAATGTTGTTGCATATAGAACAAATGTAAAGAATGTCATTGAATTGCCTCTTGAAATCCTTATCGTAAAGTGGGCAGATAAAGAGTAAATAATGTTATATGGATAGACCACCTTAGATGGGTGGTCTATCCATATTCCTTATCTCCTGTGAAATAACCCTTGCAATCTTTATATCAACCCTTAATTTTTAGCAGCTACAATTATTACTTTTTTGCAGCTGTCACTGTTTTACTTATAAAGGTAAAGGCTGATGTTTCTCTAACTCCTTTACTATTTTACAGGAAGCCTTATTATAATATAATAATTATAATCCTTATTATAAATCCTTGATAAGAGGAATTTTAAAAAGGAAGATTGATGAAATTTAAGAGGAGGGGTATATGTTTAAATTAGGTCTTATTCCTACAAGAAGGAAGCTTTTTAATATCCCTGAGGCAATAAGATATAAGGAATTGGTAAAGGAGAAGGTAGAAAACCTGTCCTGGGAGCTTGAAGATGTAGAACTTTACGATATTGATTGGGTAAATGATGAGGGGCTTTTGTTTGATGAGAAGGACCTTGATAAGGTGATAGAACACTTAAAGGATAATGAAGTGGATGCCATCTTTTTCCCACATTGTAATTTTGGCTCAGAAGACCTTGTAGGAAAGGTGGCAAGGGCTATTGGTAAGCCTGTACTTTTGTGGGGGCCACGGGATGATGCCCCAGATGAAAATGGAATAAGGGCCCGTGATACACAGTGTGGACTTTTTGCAACATCTAAGGTACTCCGCAGGATGAATATACCCTTTACCTATATTGAAAATAGCTGGATAGATTCAAAAACCTTTGAGGAAGGTTTCAAAGACTTTCTCAGAGTTGCCAATATAGTCCGGGAATTTAATCAGCTGAGGATCCTTCAGATAAGTACAAGACCTAGCCCCTTTTGGACAATGATATCAAATGAAGGTGAACTATTAGAAAGATTTGGAATACAGGTTGTACCTGTAACCATATATGATCTAAAATTGAGGATGGATAATGCATTATCCAATGAGGCTGATAAGGTAGAAGAGGTAATAAACTATATAAATGAAAGCTTTGAAAGGGAATATTATGTAACAGATGAACATATAAAAAAGATTGCGGCATTGAAGGTAGCTATGGCTGATATGGCACAAGAGGTAGGTGCAAAAGCTATAGCTATTCAGTGCTGGACCTCCCTCCAAGATCTTGTAGGTCTTGTGCCCTGTCTTGCAAATGCCATGCTTACAGATGAAGGAGTCCCTGTAGTATGTGAAACAGATATCCATGGGGCAGTAACTTCCATACTTGCACAGGCTGCTGCTATGGGTAAAAAGCCGATATTCTTTGCAGATCTTACCATAAGACATCCAGAAAATGAAAATGCAGAACTCCTCTGGCATTGTGGCCCATTCCCACCATCCCTGGCCAAAACAGGGACCCGTATGGTAATAGGTGGTCATTATCTTATGGAGGGAAAGCCCTTTGGCCTTGGTAATTGGGAGATAAAGGGTGGAGATGTAACCATTGTAAGATTTGACGGTGATCATGGGGATTATAGGCTCCTTTTAGGAGAGGCAAAAGGTACTACTGGTCCTTATGTAAAAGGTACATATCTCTGGATCGAGGTAAATGATTGGCCTTCCTGGGAAAGGACTATTATAGAAGGACCGTATGTACATCATGTAGTAGGTATTCATGGAAAGCATAAAAGGGTCCTTACTGAGGCAACAAAATACATCCCTGGGGTTACCCCTGAGATATTACCGTAAGACATAAGAAAGATCTTATTTTTATTTTTCTCCTTTTCAAGGATAGAGTTGGATGAGATTGGTGTACAGGGTTTACGCAGTCGGTGGTATATGGCTGTTTAAAGTCATAGTGAGTATGGGAACCGAAGGGAATTAAGAAGAACCACTACACTCCCCTTAATCCACTCTCTGGTCAGAGAGCGGAAATCTGGGGGCAGCCTGTCTGTTATGGAGGAGAGAACTTGAACGGACGAACTCTCTCTTGAGAAAGAGAGAACTGGGGGACAGATGTTCCTCTCTTTACGAAGAAGGGAAATCTCCATTATTATCCTCCCCTTCAAAAGAGGAAGCCAGAAGGGGTGTAGCATATTCTCCACTCATCCTGCTAATTGATTTTTACCATATTCACTTAGATCCTTTGTAATATCCATATTTAACATGATCTTTCCAGACACAAGATTATTTTTATCCACTCCCATATATAATATCTTAAAATCCATAAAGTATGGAAATGAAATTATATAAAATTAGAATTTAAATCCTATTTATGACCTGTAGGAGGTTGTAGTGGGATATATTTCAACCAAAAAGTCAAGTTGACACTGCTCTTTTTGATAGAACTTTTGACATCTATTTTATTATATGATTTACTTAATTATAAAAGTTTATAGGAGTATATGGATTCTACTATAAAGGAACCTGAGATTTCTGAGAAAAAGATAAGAAAACTGGTAGAAGAGATTGTTAGAAGAGAGCCTGGGTATTCAAAGTACCAAAGGGTGGACCTCCTCGAGCGTATAGTAAAGGTTGAAGAGGCTATTAAATTTTTACAGAAAGAGATAAAGCAACTAAGAGAAGATATGGATAAGAGATTTGAGTCAATGGAGAAAAGATTTGAATCAATGGAGAAAGCTATGTCCAGGATGTTTCAGTTTATGACCCCGGGTTTTTCGGTAATTGTTGTACTTATAAGCTTATATAAGTTCTTGAGGTAGATAGAGTAAGTCTGTTTATCCCCCCTATAAAACCTATAAAAACAAAAACCAGACCCCACCTACCATGATAGTGGCAGCCAAGAACCTGCTTTTTATCCTCTCTTTAAAGATCTTGCCTGCAAGAATAATTGTAACAAGGGTACCCAACATAGAGGCAGGTACGGCAATACTTACATCAATCCGCGTAAATGCAATGAGTAAAAGCAAATAAGAATAGGAATTTATAAACCCTGATAGGGTAGCAATTTTTGGCTTTCTCTTAAATAGATCCCATATGTCAACTAAACTCCCCGTGACCATTGCATATATTAATAAAAAAATGGTAATACCTAAATTTATGTAAAATGCGTATATAATAGGGTGAACACCTGTTATGGCCCCTCCATCTATTGTTCTTCCCGTTGCGGTAAATAAAGATGCAAGGATCATAAAAAGTGTTGCCTTTTCTCTAAAAAGAATACCTATTGAAGTAAATATATCTTTTCTCTCCCCAAGAAGTGATGCCCCATATATAAGAAGCAATATCCCGATTATCTTAAAAAGTGTTAATTTTTCTCCTAAAAATACTGTGGTAAGTACAAGTAAAAATAAAAGATTTAGGTTGTATAAAGGTGCAACCAAAGATGCCTCCCCAATGGAGAGTGATTTTACATAAAAGATGTTTGCAATGGTATATAAGAAACTACTTCCTACTACCTTATATAGAAAATTGTAATTAGTAGGTGAAGGGATAAACGGCAAAAGTGGCAAAAGGGATAATGAGGCGATTCCGAAAAATAAAAATGCAGAAGGTGTGCTTTTCTCTCCCTCAGATAACTGTTTTACCACTATTTTTTCATATCCTAATAGAAGAATTCTTCCAAGAAGTGCTACATATACTGTCCACATAGATATATTATAGCATAAGCAAATAAAGCAGGATAGAACCCTGGAAAGCAAAGCAAATCTAAAAAATTTTCATGAAACCAACCATTTTCCCTTAAATTCTCTTTATAATCAATTCTTATGGGTATTTCTGGAATTTGACTATTTTCATAAAAGGTTTCATCATATTATTTATGAAAAGCAATTTCATATTAAATAGTTAAAACACAAGAATAAAGGAGGTGAATATTAAAAAACATTTTTTGTAATTAATTTAAAAATTAAAACAAAAAGGAGGGCATGTGTATGAAAAGAGCAATTGCTTTAACATTAGCATTTTTAGCTTTGAGTGCATTTGTGTTTGGTTCTATGGCATTTGCAAAAAATGTAACACTTAATTACTGGATGTGGGATCCTCAGTTAAGCGATGAGGTACATAAACTTATTGCAAAATTTGAATCACAAAATTCCGGGGTAAAAATAGAGCTTACAGCAATGGCCCCTAAGGATTACTGGACAAAGATCAGGATTGCAGCATCTACAAAGAAGTTACCTGATGTATTCAATATGAGCTCTGGATATTTAGAAGAATGGGCACAAAAGGGATTTTTAAAAGACCTTACAGATTATGTAAACAAAGATATTGATCCCAATAAGTACTTTATTAATCTTTTTGATGCAGGAAAAGCTATATCTGGTACAGATAAGTACTATGCGGTACCTTTTGCTCTTGTTACTACAGTACTTTTCTTTAATAAGGATATGTTCGATGAGGCAGGACTTGAATATCCAAACTCTAATTGGACATGGGATGACTTTTTGAAGGCAGCAAAGGCCCTTACAAAGGATAAAGATGGAGATGGCAAGATCGACCAGTGGGGATACTGGTTCTATGGAAGATATGCAAATATAGAGCCATGGATCTATAGAAATAGTGGCTACCTTATAAATAGAAAGAAGATGAGATTTGAGCCAAATGAAAATGCAATGGATGCCATAAAGTTCCTTATCTCCCTGGTAAAAGAGCATAAAGTAGCACCAGAGCCAAAACTCATGAGTGGTATAAGGGCAAAGGATGTGTTCCCAAGGGGTCTTGCTGCTATGTGGATAGACGGTTCCTGGAATATCCGTAACTGTAGAAAAGTAATAGGGGATAAGTTCAGATGGGGAATAGCAGAGGTACCTATGGGTCCACATAAGGCACCTGACGTAGCATTTGGATGGCCAGATTTCATAGCTATGTCAAAATTCACAAAACACACAGATATTGCCTGGAAGTTTATAAAATTTGCATCAGGAGAGGGACTATCACTGGATATGTATATGGCAGGAAAGATTCCATCCTATAAGCCTCTTACCCTCTCTGAGGCATTTTTAGAAAAGGGTAAACAACCTGCAGAAAAAGGATTACTTGTAAAGATGGCAGCCAAAAAGATGCTCAACTCCTTTACAAAGGGATGGAGTGAATGGAGAGGCTATGGTGGTGCAGAAAAGATGGGTCTAAATGGTGCACTTGACTCCATCTTAAATGGCGAATCCTTTGATAAGGTATGGCCAAAGGCTGTGGAATACATAAACAAGGTACTTGCAAGATACTATAAGTAATACAAATAATGGGAGGGGAAGACAAACTTCCCCTCTTTCTGGGAGGTATTATGAGAAGAAAAACCTTGTGGTATAAATCTTATCATCCGTGGTTATTTCTTGTTCCCACACTTATCGGTCTTTTTGTATTTAGATTATGGCCTATTGCCTATT
>JALVIU010000024.1 GCA_027028665.1 Candidatus Atribacteria bacterium
AAAAGAGATGGGATATAAGGCGGTAAGTATGAAAGGGGGAATCAGAGAGTGGATGAAAAATGGTTTCCCCATAACCTTCCAATAGATCAAGGGATTGGGTCTTTGCCACCCAATCCTATTTTTATATGCCCCAAGCTACGCTCTTACATTCAACCTCTTTTTATGATTTTTGATACCCACTCTTTATATGCTTAAAAGTTACATTAAACTCTAATCCATGGTAAGTCAGGACATCCAATTTATATGGATTACAGATGGCCCGGGGTGGGAGAAAATGGAAGAAACCTTATCCCAGGCCATGGAGAATATGAACTGGATAATAAACTATAGACTCATAGAAAGGACCTTAGGGTACTTAATGAAAACAACTTGATCTCTTTAATTCCCAAGATATGCCTTTTTTATGTGTGGATCATCTGCTATTTCAGCTGATGTGCCTTCCTTTACTATCTTTCCAAGTTCAAGGATATAAACCCTATCTGAGACCTGTGTAGCCATTTCTGCATTCTGTTCAGATAACAGTATGGTAAACCCCTCTTTTTTGTGTAATCTATCTATTACCTCAAATACTGTATCCACAAGTATAGGCATAAGTCCCAATGAGATCTCATCTATCATAAGAAATTCAGGTTTCCCCATAAGGGCACGCCCTATAGCAAGCATCTGTCTTTCTCCGCCAGAGAGTGTGCCTGCCATCTGAGTTCTACGCTCTTTTAGCCTTGGAAATACAGAGAACACAAAATCGAGTCTTTCCTGTACCTCTCTATTATTTTTCTCCTTGTATGCACCAAGAATTAAGTTATCATATACACTTATCCTGGGAAATACCCGACCACCTTCAGGGATAAGGGAGATTCCACTCCTTGCACGTTCATAGGCAGGAAGGTGTGATACATCTTTCCCACGAAAATAGATATTCCCTCCTTCACTGGATTTAAGGCCCATAATAGTACGAAGAAGGGTGCTTTTCCCTGCACCATTTGCACCAACTACAGAAACAAGCTCTCCATCTTTTACCTGAAGGCTTACACCTCTTATAGCACGAATTTCTCCATATGATACCTTAAGGTTATTTATATCAATCTGAATATCAGTAGAAGGCTTCATTTTGATATTCTCCTATACTCTTCTATTAAGCTTGCTATTTTTAATTACTATATACTAAAATAAACCAGATGTCAATAAAAGGTCCTGGTTAATATTCAAAAAAGCCTTATTTTAAAGCAAAAATTACATCCTAATTCCTAATATTAGAAAATTAATTAAAGGTTTGGTAATGTAAACTTGGCTTTCGGTTAATTCCAGTAATAAAAAAAGAGGAAACTATTCCCCTCCCCCAGTCCCTCCCTGGAAGGGAGATCTGAATGGGGTAAGCCCTATCTCACCAGGGAGGGGAGAGCTTGGGATTCCCGGAAAGTGAAAGAAAAATTATTTATGAACCATAAAAGGTTATAGCAGGATATGTTTAAACCGAAAGTTAAATTGACACTATTAAGGATCAGGGTTATATTTTGAGACTAAAAATATGTTAAAATATATAATAAAAAATAGCGAGGTGATTATAATGACTTTAACTTATAGGGTTTTGCTAAGAAAAGAGCCTGAAGGAGGTTATACTGCTATTGTTCCTTTACTTCCTGGATGTATCTCTTATGGGGATACCATAGAAGAGGCTATAGAAAGAGTTAAAGAAGCTATAGAAGGATATTTAGAGACTTTAAAGGCACACGGGGAAGAAATCCCTACAGAAGAGGGAACACTTGAGTATATGGTAGGAGTTAATGGATAAACTTCCAGCTTTAACCCCAAAAGAAGTAATAAAAATACTTGAAAGACATGGGTTTATCCTTGATAGGGTTAAAGGTAGCCATTATATTTATTACCAGCCTAAAACAAAAAGGATAGTTGTAGTCCCTTTACATAAAAGAAGTTTACCAAAAGAGACATTGTTAGAAATCTTAAAACAATCAGGGATAGAAAGAGATAAGCTTAAGTAAGATTCAATATTTATTTGTAAGGCTTATTAGTTCTCCCATATATGTTATGTACTCATCTTTTACACTCCCTTTGCTTTTTCTTTTCTTCCTTATATCAGCTTAAAAAGTAATTAAAAAGGCCTCTTGAGAAAAAGGCTAATATCTACTTTATCATACTTTTCCCCTCTTTTTACCAAGATATGCCTCAATTACCAGGGGATCATGGACAATATCATCTGGTTCCCCCTCTGCGATCTTTTTTCCATAATTAAGCACACTAATGGTTTGACAGAGCTTTAGTGTGATAGGCATATTGTGTTCTATTATAAGTACTGTGATCCCCTGTTTATTCAGATTAAGCACAAGTTCAGAAAGCTCATCCATCTCTGAAAAACTGAGCCCAGAGAAGGACTCATCCAGCAGTATTACAGAGGGAGAAAGGGCAAGTGCCCGTGCAATCTCAAGCCTCCTCTGATACCCAAGAGGTAGCGTGCTTGCAACACGATCCCTAAAATCCAAAAGCCCTGTTTCATCCAGGATCTTGTCTACCTCTTCTATATATACCTTCTTCCTATAGTTTTTAAAGGAAAGGACTATATTGGAGTAAAACCTCTCTCCATATGCAGCAAGTACATTATCCAATACGGTAAGGGAAGAGAAGGGCCTTACTACCTGAAATGTCCTCCCTATACCTATCTTTGCCATTACATGGGGAGGATTTCCTGTTACATCCTTTCCATTAAAATATACCTTTCCTGCTGTAGGGGAAAGTATCCCACTTATTACATTAAAGAGGGTGGTTTTTCCTGCACCATTTGGCCCCACTATCCCAAATATTGCACCCTCCGGGATAGTAAGATCCACCCCATCCAGTGCAGAAAGCCCTCCAAACTGTACTCGTATATCCTGAATCTTTAAGATTTCTTTGGTTTTATTAGTCTCCATACTATGCCACCTTCTCCAAAAAATCCACTTGGTTGAAATCTCATCATAATAAGTAAAAGTCCACCATATAGAAGCATCCTATAATCCTGAATAGGTCTAAATATCTCAGGAAGAGATATGAGGAGTATTGCACCAAAGGTAGGACCCACAATGGTATTTTCTCCCCCCACCATAACCATAGATAGGATAGCTACAGATACGGCAAAGGAAAAATCTTCTGGGCTTATAAATCCCATAAAACTTGCATATAAAATGCCTGCAATCCCTGCATATGCACTTCCCAATGCAAATGCAAGGATCTTAAATCTCCTTGGATCTATTCCTACCATATCTGATGCAAGCTCATCATCCTTTATAGCAGATGATGCAAGACCTGCCCATGAACGTTTAAATATAAAACTTACCAGCATGGCAAAAAAGACCATTATATATGTCAAAATGAAAAATTGAGTGTTTGTAAACATATTGTCTCCCCATTTTGGAAATGGGATACCGCCTATCCCCATTGCTCCGCCAAAAAATGGGGTATATTTGAAAACAGCCTGTACTATAAAGTTTATACCTATGGTTGTTATTGCCAAAAAATCTTCCTTTACTCTTAGACTGGGTAAGCCAAGGATTACCCCAATAAATACGGTAATTATCACAGCAAGTATCCCGGATAATACAAAAGATAGGGAAAACTTTGTTGTAAGAATGGCAAAGGAGTATGCACCTATTGCCCAAAATGCTGCATGTCCTAATGAGATCTGGCCTGCATATCCTACAATGATATTAAGCCCCAATGCCAATATTATATACATACCCATTGTTATAAGTAGTGTAACAAGATAGGAAGACATATATCACCTCTTATTAAACAAGAATGACAGACCTTCAGGTTTTATCATAAGCACAAGTATCATAAATATAAATGCCAGTGAATCTCTCGGTAGTGGAATACTCAGTGTGCCTATAAGAATTGTCTCAATAAGTCCTACAAGGATAGCTGCATAGAATGTACCCCATATATTTCCCATACCTCCCACAACGATTATTGCAAGGGATTTGTATGCAGGCATATCACCCATTGCAGGGTAAACAGAGTTGAAATATACACCAACTAAAAGACCTGCAATACCTGCAAGTGCAGAACCTATGGCAAATGTAATAAGGGTTACCCTTTTGGAGTTTATACTCATAACTTCTGCCATTTCCATATCCTGGGAGACAGCCTTAAGAGATACCCCAAATTTGGTCCTCTCTGTAATATACCAGAGGATCAAAATAAACACAAAAGAGAGCACAAGTACGGTAAGTTGTGTCCCACTTAGATAGGCAGAACCTAAATGATACCTCTCTGAGAAAAGACCATTGGGAAAGGACTTTATATATGGTCCAAATATGAGTCTTATACCCTCCTCGATACTTATAAATATACCTATACTTGCAATAAGGGGAACAATAGGAGGGTATTTAAGTAAAGGAAAATAGACATAATTCTGTATAAGTACCCCAAAGAATGCACTTACCGCCATAGAGAGGATAAGTGCCAGGAAAAAATTATGTGTAAAGATATATGTATAAAGCCCTGTATAGGCACCTATCACATACACCCCTGCATGTGCCACATGTATAATCTTTAAGACACCGTAAACCATTGTAAGCCCTATTGAAATAAGGGCATAGACACCACCTATTGTTAATCCATTAATTAATTGTTGTAGCCACACTTTTTACCCTCTTTCCTTTTTTATATGTTGCAAAGATAGGATTTACCCCATAATGATAAGGGATGAAAAGGTAACTATCCTCTTTCAGAACAATAAAATCTGCCTGTTTCCCTTTATCAAGACTCCCTATCTTATTACCCATACCAATGGCATATGCAGCATTTAATGTAGCTGCAGTGATAGCCTCTTCTGGCAAAAGCCCCATCTCAAGTACAGATAGTGTGATTATAAAAGGCATAGATTCTGTATAGGAACTACCTGGATTACAGTCTGTAGATATAGCAATAGGGACACCCTCATCTATGATCTTTCGTGCAGGTGCCCTTTCTTCTCGAAGGGAAAATGCAGTACCCGGGAGCAAGACTGCAATAGTATTTCCCTTTTTGAGGGCAGAGATGCCAGAAGGTGTAATCTTTAATAGGTGATCACAGGATACTACATCCAGCTTTGCGGCAAGCTCTGTACATCCTATAGCCTCTATCTCATCTGCGTGGATCTTTGCCCTAAGACCGTGTTTTATCCCTGCATCGAGTATCCTGTATGTCTCATCTGGTGTATATACACCCACTTCACAGAAGACATCAATAAATCTGGCAAGGTTATTTTCTGCAATATATGGTATCATTTCATTTATTACTATATTTATATATGCCTCTTTATCTTCTTTATATTCCACTGGTATGGCATGTGCACCTAAAAAGGTAGGTACAATCTCTCCATACCCCTCTTCATTTACTACCTTTGCCGCCTTTAATTGCTTTATCTCCGCATCATAAGAAAGTCCATACCCACTCTTTGCCTCAAAGGTTGTAGTGCCCCATTCGTAAAATATGTCGATCCTCTCTTTTAGGGCATCTACTAAGTCCTCAAGGGATGCATCTCTTACCCTTTGAGTGGTGGAGAGTATCCCACCACCTGCATTCAGAATTTCAAGATAGGAACGTCCCTCAAGCCTCATCTTGAACTCCTTCTCACGGGTACCTACAAATATGGCATGTGTATGGGGATCTACAAATCCAGGAAGGATGGCACGACCCTCTACATCCAGGACCTCTTTTATCTCTTCCCCCTCATATCTTTTCAGTATCTCATCTTGGGGGCCAATATCTAAAATTATACCATCCTTTACTACTATGGCACCTCTTTTGATAAAAGATAGGTCCTGGGCCTCAGGACCTATCTTTGCCCTTTTGTATATATCACTTACTGTAAAAATATTTGCATTTTTTACAATAAGGTCGATCATAGGCTATCTCCCCAACTTATCTTCCACTACTTCGTCTATTAATTTATCATCCGCAAGGTGTGGCATGGTGATCATACCATCTTTTTCATCATTCCATTCAGATGCTACCTCCATTGCCCCTTTATTTCTTGCCCAGGAGCGTCTTGCAACACCTACCATTACATCCCAATCAACGGCATTTTTAATGATACGATCCACCCTTTCTGAACCATCAAGCACAAGTCCAAATCCACCATTTTTCGCCTTACCAATACCTACTCCTCCGCCATTGCTTAGTACTACCATGCTCATACCTCGTGCTGCATTACCTGCAAAGGAATGTACCGCCATATCTGCCATGATATTGCTACCGTCCTTTATGTTAGCAGTCTCTCTAAATGGTGAATCTGTTGCACCTGTATCATGATGATCACGGCCAAGCATAACAGGACCTATCTCACCCTTTCTTATCATTTCATTGAACTTAAGTGC
>JALVIU010000025.1 GCA_027028665.1 Candidatus Atribacteria bacterium
CCTTAAGTCTTACACCTTCTTTCATAGCCTTATATGCCATCTTAAAATGTTCTCTTAGATAATCTATCCTGTTTTTATCATGCACTCTCCCATCTTCTACAATATCATCAAATGCTGCACCATTTTCAGTGATAAATACCTCATCTGGATTATATATATCCTGTACGCCTTTTAAAATAATGTAAAGTCCTTTTGGATAAATCTCCCAACCCATTTCAGTTACAGGTAATCCAAACTTCTCTGTCTTTACTCCAAAAGGTGATGCAGGATCATATTTTACAAGGTTTCCAGAGTAGTAATTGATACCTACAAAATCGATAGGCTCTTTAATATTGAATAAGTCCTTTTCGTATCCTTCAGGGAAAAATTCTTCTGCAACCTTTAAAAGATGAGAGGGATATATGCCTTTATAAATGGGATTTAAGAAAAGTGGGTAATTGACATATTCATGGGCAATATTTGCAGCCTCTATATCTTCTGGATTATCTGATGCAGGCTCTTGAGAACGATTGGAAAGAGTAATCCCTATTTTCCCTTCCTTTCCCTCTGCACGAAATGCCCTTACTGCTTCAGAGTGGGCACGAAGCTGATTGTGTACCACACGGAACCCTGCATACAAATCACGCATACCAGGTGCATGAACACCTAATACATGCCCTATCACAGCTGTTACCCAGGGTTCATTTAGTGTAATCCAGTGTTTCACCTTATCACCTAATTCTTGAAATAGATAGTCTGCATAATCGGCAAACCAGTATGCAATATCAGGATTTGCCCATCCACCTATATCCTGAAGTGCAGCAGGAAGATCCCAGTGATAAAGAGTGACAAATGGTATTATATCTGCATTAAGAATCTCATCTATCAGTTTTTTATAAAAATCAAGGCCCTTTACATTAACCCTTCCCTTACCTTCCGGAAATATCCTTGGCCACGCTATAGAGAGTCTATATGCCTTAAGTCCGAGTCTTTTCATAATTTCTACATCTTCTTTATATCTATTATAATGATCACATGCCACATCTCCTGTGTCACCATTTGCTATATTCCCCGGTGTATGAGAAAATCGATGCCAGATAGAAGGACCTGCACCATTTGCAAGAGGTGATCCCTCTATTTGATAAGATGCAGTCGCTGTACCCCATAAAAATTCTTTTGGAAATTCAATCTTTACCATTTCACCTACCTCCCAATCTTTAGTCTTTAAAACTATTTTCTACTTAAAACAGAACATTACTTCATGCTCGAGGACCATTATTATTTTTCCACAATCTTTCCCTCATATATTACGAAAGACAATCACTTATAAATATCCATACCCTATATCATAGGTTATAAAATAGGTTATATAAAAGTATGAAATTCTTTTACACTTTTGATGATATTATATCATGAATTAGAGTTTCTGAAAGAATTTAGATATTGCTATAAATCCTCTGCTTTATTATTTTCTCGACTTTATATACACACCTTATATAGCGTCATCATATACACACCTTATATAGCATCATCATATTACTATTTTAGTTTTTATTTTAAGAGAGGGATCTGTCTTATCCTTTTATCTGCCTTGACACCATGTACTTAAAATGATATAAATGATATATAATGATATATTTTAAAAAATACAAGAATATAAAGAGAATCACTAAAAGATCTTCTTCTTGATAGATTTATTGGATATTGAGAAAAGGAGATAAAACTCAAAAATGCTAAATTTAGATAGTAAAGCTATAAAAGATGTTTTTTATACGTTTTCTTTAGAAAACAATCTCATACTCTTTAACAAAAGTAATAATTTTATAATACTCAATCAAAAAGGTAAGTATATATGGGACAAATTGTGCACAGGGAACACAAAAGATGGTATAAAAAGGGAATATAAAGAGGTGTTTCACCTCTTAGATGAAGAAGTAGAATATGATATAAATGCATTTTTTGATTTAATCTCTTATTATGCTAAAAAAACTAAAGAAGTAGAGGAAATCAAAAAAATAAAAAAAATACCTGCATATACACCCTCACTAACCAGAAAATACAAGATCTATAATAAAACCCTTTCGCTTCACTTAAGTGATCAAAAGTTAGGAGATCTTATAATTCCTC
>JALVIU010000026.1 GCA_027028665.1 Candidatus Atribacteria bacterium
CTCTTATATATGGAAAACTTCACTTCTCCCAAAGAATAATTTATATCCCTTGCATAAAAAACAGATGGAGAAAATAGTCCAAATGTAACCTTTTTTGCATCTGTCCTATCAAGTATGTATGGTGTATGGGGATCATCTGCATTCAAAGAGGCCACAGAGGTACTGGGGAGAGATTTAAAAAGAAAGGTTTTTGCATTCAAGTAATTTTCAAAATTTTTGTGAAGTTCAAAGTGTTCCTTTGCAATATTTGTAAATATCGCACCTATGAAGGGTATGCCCCATACTCTATACATAGATAGAGCATGAGAGGATACTTCCATTACTACATATTCTACTCCTTTCTCAATAGATCTTGTAAATACCTGATTTAGTTCAAGGGATTCAAGGGTAGTATGATGTGTATGAAAAATCTCATCATCTATCTTATTATGAATAGTGCCCAATAGGGTTGTCTTCTTCCCAAGGGCACGTAAGATACTGTCCAGGACAAAGGTGGTAGTAGTTTTACCATTTGTTCCTGTAACACCAATGATCTTCAGATTTTTTGCAGGGTAGTTATAAAACCTTGCAGAGGCTTCTGCAAGGGCCTTTCTTGAGCTTTTTACTTTGATATATGGCACATTAGATAATGTTATATCTTTCTCTCCTATAACAAGTATGGCACCATTTTTTACAGCATCTTCTATAAATCTATGTCCATCCAAAAATGTCCCTAAAAAGGCAAAAAATATATATCCATCCTTTACTTTTCTGGAATCATATGCAAGGCCTTTTACATCCAGGTCTTCATATATACCTATTTTAGACTTATCAATATCTGATATTGCCTCTAATATCTTATGAAGTTTCATCTATATACTCCTTAAAATACCATCATATATTTTAATATCCTCACAGCTATTCTCTTAAAAAGTGGTGCTGCTACAAGACCCCCATAGTAATCCCCCTCTGGTTCATCTATCACCACAATCATGGAAAAGAGGGGTTTTCCATTTTTATCCTCCACAAAACCCATAAAGGAAGAGACATATTTTCCCTTCTCATAGCCTCCTCCACCCCTTTTTGCCTTTTGGGCAGTACCTGTCTTTCCATAAACAAAAAATCCAGGGATAGCTGCAAGAACCCCTGTACCACCCTTTTCTGTAACACTTTTTAATAGTTCTTTTACTCTATTGGCTGTGATTTTGCTAAATATCCTTCTCTTGAGTTTAGGTCTTACATATTTTCTTACCCTTCTCTCTTTATCCATAATCTCTTTCAATATAAGGGGTCTAAAGAGATTACCTCCATTTGCCACGGCACTTAAAAGCGAGATCATCTGAATAGCTGTTACACCCACCTCTTGCCCTATAGAAATAGATGCAATTGATATCTTAGACCACTTATTAGGAGGCCTTAACATCCCCCTCTCTTCTCCAGGAAGGCTTATTCCTGTCTTTTCCCCAAATCCAAATTTGCTAAGATATGAGTAAAACTCCTCATTGGAAAAACGGGTGCCCATCTTAATAAATCCTACATTGCAAGAGTATTTTACCACACCTTTCAAATCTGTAATACCATGTGCATGAATATCTCTAAACTTATGGCCATTATATTCTATGAATCCTTTACAATTAAACTTTTCATGCAAGGAGACCTTGTGGGCCTCCAAAAGGGCAGAAAGTGTTGCAATTTTAAAGATAGAACCTGGTTCAAATACATATGAAATTGCCCTATTTTGCCAGCTTTCCTTTGGATAGTTGCTATATTTATTGGGATTAAATGTAGGGAAGCTTGATATGGCCATAATTTCAAAGGTAAAAGGATTCATAACTATTACCATACCACCTTTTGCCTTCTTCTCTTTACAGGTCTTTGCAAGCTCCTCATCTACAATGCCCTGAATTACCTCATCAATGGTAAGTAGTATATCATATCCTGGCAACGGTTTTTCTATGATCCTCTGTTCCACAGGTAAAGGGTGCCCACTTGGTCCTCTTATCCCCATAATAAGGCCTTCTTTGCCCTTGAGATATCTATCAAACTCTAACTCTGCCCCATATAACCCTTGATTATCTATTCCTACAAAACCTATAAGATTTGCTCCTAAAGTATCATGGGGATAGA
>JALVIU010000027.1 GCA_027028665.1 Candidatus Atribacteria bacterium
TATTTGTAATGGTTGCACGCTGCGGCACAGTAAGTGTCTTTACCCCTTCTCCTGTATATTCCATCACCTTTCCTACACCACCCTTTACGGTAAGCCTACGAAGGAGTTCAAGGATCACATCCTTTGCAGAAACAAAGGGTGGAAGCTTTCCCAAAAGCTCTACCTTTACCACCTCTGGCATCCTGAGGTGAAATGGGATACCACACATGGCAAGTGCCACATCAAGACCTCCCGCACCTATAGCAAGTGAGCCCATTCCTCCTGCTGTAGGTGTATGGGAGTCAGAACCTATAAGTGTCTTCCCGGGGATGGCAAATCTCTCAAGGTGTACCTGATGACATATTCCGTTCCCTGGACGGGAAAAATAGAGCCCAAACTTCTCTGCAGCAGATTGCAAAAATCTATGATCATCAGGGTTTTTAAAGTCTGCCTGGATCATATTGTGATCCACATAACTTACAGATAATTCAGTTCTTACCCTATCTATACCTAATGCCTCAAGTTCCAGATAGACCATTGTACCTGTTGCATCCTGGGTAAGGGTCTGGTCGATTTTTATAGAGATGTCACTTCCGGGGATAAGTTCTCCATCTACAAGGTGAGATTTGATGATTTTTTGCGTGAGATTAAGAGACATAGTCTCCTCCTTATAATCAAAGTTCTAATACATTTTAGCACAAGTTAGTCTTATGTGTCAAAATACTATAAAGAGATAAAAAAATTTAATCTATAATCACAAATTTGACAAAATTTATAGAAAATAGTATATTTTTTAGAAGGGAGGTGGAGGTTGTGGAAAATTATAGAACATTTAAAAAGATAGGGATAAAGGTCTTTCCTCTTGGTTTTGGAGCTATGAGACTCCCTATTATAGGAGGGAATGAGGCAAACATAGATGAAAAAGAAGCAATAAAAATGATAAGATACGGTATAGATCATGGTATAAATTATGTAGATACTGCATATCCTTATCATAAAGGAAACAGTGAAATATTAGTAGGTAAAGCACTAAAAAATGGATATAGAAATAAAACATATCTTGCCACAAAACTTCCCACATGGCTCCTTGAGACAAAAAAGGATATGGATAAATACTTTACAGAACAACTGAAAAAATTAGATGTAGAACATATAGATTTTTATCTTATACATTCTCTTAGAAAACATACATGGGAGAGGGCTTACAAATTGGGAGTATTAGAGTGGGCAGAGAAGATGAAAGAAAAGGGATATATAAGGTTTTTGGGATTTTCCTTTCATGATGAGTTTCCAGTATTTAAAGAGATCATAGATGCCTATGATGAGTGGGATTTTTGTCAGATCCAATATAACTATATGGATATCAATTTTCAAGCAGGAAGAAAGGGACTTAAATATGCAGCTTCAAAGGGAATATCTGTAATAGTTATGGAACCCCTAAGAGGTGGAAAGCTTGCCAATCCTCCACTTAGTGTAAAAGAGGTGTTTGACTCATACCATGTAAAGAGGACTCCTGTAGAATGGGCACTTCTTTGGGTATGGAATCATCCTGAAGTAGCCCTTCTCCTAAGCGGCATGTCCACCATGGAACAGGTAAAACAGAATGTAGAAACTGCAAAACACTCAGGCATAGGAATTTTAAGCGAAGAGGAGTTAAATATAATTAAAAAGGCAAGAGAAGAGTATTTAAGACTTACACCTATTGACTGTACAAGTTGTAATTACTGTATGCCCTGTCCTTTTGGGGTAAATATACCTGGTAATTTCGCAATATACAATAATGCAGTAAGATATAACAACAGCTTTAAGGATTTCAAGTGGGAATACGATGCACTTGGTGACGGACGGGCATCAAGCTGCACAAAGTGTGGAGAGTGTGAACCGAAGTGCCCACAAAATCTCCACATAAGAGACCTATTAGAAATGGTAAAGGATACCTTTGAATCCCTTTAGTAAAGTTTCTATAAGAAAAAAATTTAATATTAAATTTTTAAATCCTTTAGTACCAGATATAGATAAGTACAATCTTATAATAAGGTGGGGGGTGGTTTTTGCCTCAGGACTCTCATATATATTTGCAGAGACAGAGGCCCAGATTCGCATAAACCCCATAGGCTCTTTTCTTCTTCTCATTCTATATAATATTCCAGTATCTATATACATTTTTAATCGAAAACCTATAGAAAAAGGGAATCCATGGCTACTTATAGCATCTGATACCATTGTATCCCTTGTTGTAATAGCTTTTACTGGGGGCCATCTAAGTATCTTCTTTTTTCTTCTTATACTTCCTATTATAGAGACAGTTACAGTATATAAATGGCTTATAAGTATGACAATTATTGTAATAATAGATGCCTTACAGCTCTTTATATCTACACTAACCACCTCAGAGAATGTACATCCTCTTATTGTAATAAATAGATTTATAGCTCTTCTAATTTTTGGTCTCCTCTTTATAATTTTTAAGGAAAGAGCACAGATAGAAGAGGAAAAACGGCGTCAGATAGAAATAGCCATGGCCCATGAAAGAAATCTAAATGAAATCTTTTTAAAGATTGGTGAAAGCAGTACCCGTCTTGAAGAGGTATTGAATATCATACTGGAAAGTGCGCAAAAACTGTTGGATGCATCAGGTGCCATAATTCTTCTAAATGAAAACCCTTTTCTCAGAGTATCTGCCTCAAGTACAAGCAAACACTTCATTGGAGAAGAGATAAAAAAACTGAATTGCAAAAATAACAAAGACCAGATAGTGATAGTGGAAAAAGGTAGTAATGATTGGCCCGACTTTGTAAAGGAAGTTGGTATAAGACAACTAATATGTGTAAAGCTTTCCTCTCCTTCTCAGGAAACATTAGGATGGATCGTGGTAGGAAGAGATAAGACAGAACCCTTAAGTGTTCAGCAGCTTAATCTAATTAAATCATTTGCATTGGAGGCAGGTTTTGCAATACACAATTCACAATTATACAGGAGAGAACAGGCACATATAAAAAAGCTTGAAGAATTTGAGGAATTACGTTCTACATTTTTCTCATCTTTAGGACATGAGCTAAAAACTCCTATTACAGTACTTAAAACCTTATCTCCTTCTCTTAAAAGCCTAAAAAATCTACCAGGAGATACACAGAAAGAGATAATAGAGATAATAAATCAAAATCTAAATAGATTAGAATCCCTTGTCCAGGAAATGCTTGAAAGTGCAAGATTGGAATCAAATACTATACAGCTCTATACTGTGCCTATAAATATAGTATCTCGTATTGATAATGTCACCAGACTTGTAAGCCCAATAATCAAGAGGAAAAATATAAAACTAATAAAAGATATGCCCAGAGATATTCCCATGATAAATGCTGACCCAAAGAGACTGGATCAAATACTATTCAACCTCTTAAACAACGGATTAAAGTTTACTCCCCAGGGTGGAACTATCAAAATAAGCATAAAGACCTTAAACAATACTGTATTAATATGTATAGATGATACAGGACCTGGGATTTCAAAGGAGGATCAAGACAGAATCTTTGATAAATTCTATACATCCTCTAAGAATAAGGCATTAACAGGTGTAGGTCTGGGGTTGTTTATATGTCGTGAACTTGTAAAAATGCATGGAGGGAAAATCTGGGTTGAGGATTCTAAATTGGGCGGAAGTAGGTTTTGTTTTACTATGCCCATTTATAAGGAGAGTAAAAATGGAAAAGATGACAAAAAAGATTCTGGTCATTGATGATGAACCAGATATTTCAAGGGCAATCAGGCTCACCATAACCATACAGGAACCAAACTGGGAAGTAGTAGAGGCCAACTCTGCAAAAGACGGATTAAAAAAGTTATTGGAAGACGAATCTTTTGATCTTGTACTTTTAGATCTTGTCATGCCAGACATGTCAGGATTTGATGTACTAAAAAAGATCCGCTCCTTCAGTGATATTCCTGTAATTATGCTTACTGTTCGGGATGATGAGCTGGATAAAGTGCACGGTCTTGAATTAGGTGCAGATGATTATATTGTAAAACCCTTTGGTCACCTTGAACTTATGGCAAGAATCAGATCTATATTTAGAAGGGTAAGTGGTGAGGTAAAGGAGTATGAAAAACCATTCATAGTAGATGATCTAATGATAGATTTTAATAAAAGAAAGGTTTTTGTAGATAACAAAGAGATAAGCCTTACAGCCACAGAATATAAGGTGCTGGAGATACTTGCAAGAAATGCAGGAAGAATTGTTGAGAAAAATACACTACTCTCACGGGTATGGGGCACATATGAGGTAGATAATCCTGATTATCTAAAGATCTATATTCATAGATTAAGATCAAAGATTGAAAAAGACCCAAAAAATCCAAAATATCTACATACAGAAAGGGGCATAGGATACTGGCTTTTGGCACCTCCTAAAAAATAAAGGGGCCCAAACCAGAAGGTCTGAACCCCTTTATTTATATTTCCTAATCTCTTGCTATACTTCCTTTGCAACAAGTGCTGCCCATGCACCAACAACAAGTACGATAATACCAATTACTACATCATTCCACATAGCTGATGCAAGCTTTGAATATCCAAGGGTAAATGGTGCAATAATAAGCCAGAGTCCCAGAATTGCATTTAGCCAGCTTAAACTCTTAATAAGACCTACAGAATTGGAAAGTGCTGCCCATGCACCAACTATGAGCAGTACTATACCTATTATTATAGCATCCCACATTGCATTTCCAGTTTTAGGTAAAGCTGCGGCTTTTTGAGCACCTTCTGCAGCCTTTTGTACTTTTGAATAAGAAAGAATAAATGGTGCAAGAAGCTCCCAGATACCCAGAATAGCAACTACCCAGTTTAAACTCTTTGCAGTCTTCATTTTTAAAACACCTCCTTTTGGGATTTACTTCCACTTTCTGTTTTTATTATAGAGAGTTTTGGTTAAAAGAAAAGTAACGATAGGTTAATATTTGGTTAAAAATTCTAAAATAAAGGTAAAATTTTGAAATTTTATGATATAATTGGAAAAAACAGGAGGCATAAAATGTCACTTCTCACCCTAAGAGAGATCCTCAACTTAGATAGAGGAATACCTGCCTTTGATGTCTATGACTCTAATATGTTAGAGGCTGTATTACAAGCTGCTTTAGAACTTAACTCTCCGGTAATTATTATGGCATATGAAGGTCATATGAAAAACTTCGGCATAAACACAGTAAAGACATTTGCAAATATGATAAAAGCAAAAGCAGAAAACCTTCCTATACCTATAACACTCCATCTCGATCACGGAAAAGATATAGATTTTATAAAGGAATGCATATATGCAGGTTTTTCATCTGTAATGTTTGACGGCTCTATGTTGCCTTTTGAGGAAAACCTGCGTATTACAAAGGAGCTCACAACCATTGCACATTCACATTTTGTATCAATAGAGGCAGAAGTAGGAAAAGTAGGAAGTGATACAGGAGGTGTTGAGACAATTTATACATCACCTGAGGATGCCGTACGCTTTGCACAAGAGACAGGAGTGGATGCACTTGCCATATCTGTAGGCACTACTCACGGCTTATACCTAAAAGAGGCAAAGATCAAAGTAGAGCTTGTAACCATGATAAAAGATGCACTGGAAAAAAATGGTATTACTACAAAACTCGTCCTACATGGAGGATCGGGAACACCGACAAAGGATCTCATAGAACTTATAAAAAGGGGGATAAAAAAGGTAAATATCGGCACAGATCTAAACAAGGCCTATCTTAAGGTACTTTCCAAAACAGATACCATATACCTGGAAGAGATATTTCCAAAGGCCATGAAAGCAGTAAAAGAGGAAGCAAAAAAGTATATAAATATCATATATTATCAAAAAGGAGGAGATGAATGAAGGTCTTTGTTACCTATAAGATCCCTGAAAAAGGACTTGAAATCCTAAAGAATAAGTATGAATTATTTGTACATGACAAGGATGAGTTTCTTACAAAAGAGGAACTCCTAGAACTGGTAAGGGATAAGGATGCAGTAATTACACAGCTTAGAGACCCGATAGATAAGGAGTTTATAGATGCAGGTAAAAATCTAAAAATCATAGCAAACTATGCGGTGGGTTATAACAATATAGATGTAGAATATGCAACTCAAAAGGGTATATATGTTACACATACACCGGGTGTCCTTACAGAGGCAACGGCAGATCTTGCATGGGCCCTTATCCTGGCCATTGTAAGACGTGTAGTAGAAGGGGATAAATTTACAAGAGAAGGTAGATTTGTAGGATGGAAACCTTCTCTGCTTTTAGGTCATGACCTATATGGTAAAACATTGGGTATAATAGGAATGGGGCG
>JALVIU010000028.1 GCA_027028665.1 Candidatus Atribacteria bacterium
TTTTTTACCCAGGGGCTTACAAAGAGAAGCTTCCCTTTATACCTTTTCAACCCTTATCGTATTATTCTCTTTTTGATCTATGCCATAGGTCCATTCTTTATAGAAATGGCAAAGGCCAATATTGATGTGGCTTATAGGGTAATCACAGGAAAGATCAACCCTGGAATTGTAAAGATCTCACCACAGCTTGAAACCAATGCAGCTCTCACTATGCTTGCAAACTCCATCACTCTTACGCCAGGTACCCTTACGGTGGATGTGGATCCTAAAACAAAAGAGCTCTATATCCACTGGATAAATGTTACAGAACTACATCCTGTATGTGAGGATATTTGTGGGAGCTTTCCTCACTGGATAAGGAGGATAGCAGAGCCATGACAACACTATTTCTCATAACAGGCTCACTTCTATTAATATTTATGGTTTTTTCTCTCTTACGAGGGGCTCTGGGGCCCACTATACCAGATAGGGTAGTTGCTCTTGATACAATAAATACCCTTATTGTTGCATCTATGATCATTTTTGGGGCCTATTTCGAAGAAGTAATATTTGTTGATGTAGCTATAGTATATGCACTTTTATCTTTTATTACCACACTTTATATTGCAAAATATCTGGAAGGGGGGAGATAGAGATTATTATATTATTTACTATAGTAATTGGTATTTTGCTTTTAATAGGAATTGTATTTAATGGCCTGGGTTCTTTTGCCCTTATGAGGTTTCCCGATGTTTATACAAGATTGCATGGTGCAACAAAGGCGACAACCTTTGGCTCTATTTTTACATCCCTTGCAGTAATAATATATGGCTTTTTAAAATGGGGTATGACAGGTGATTCCAAGTTTGGGGTACTTTCTTTCCATGCGATCATTGCACTTTTGGCACTTCTTATTACAAACCCTACAGGGGCACATGCAATAGCAAAGGCTGCCCATAGAAGTGGTGTACTTCCCAAGTTTGCTGTAAAAGACGAACTTTTAGATAAAATGAAGGGGGATAAAAATGCTTAATTGGGTAGAGTTTGTAACCCTTCTTATTATTGTAGTTGCAGCATATTTTTCCATAAGGGTATCCAATTTACTTTTTGCAGTAGTTGCCCTTGCTGCACTTAGTCTTCTTCTTTCATTAGAGTTTTATCTTCTCAAAGCACCCGATGTGGCAATAGCAGAGGCAGGCATTGGTGCAGGACTTACAACAGCCATCTATGTACTTGCAATATATCAAATAGAAAAGAGGGATAAGAAAAAATGAAGACGGCATATGCAGTGATCTTTATGTCAATTCTGGTGGTATTTCTTTTTACTGCTATAACCACACTTCATCCTATGGGATACCCTGGACATACCGAGATGGATGATTATTTTATAAAAAATGCCCAGATTGAGGTGGGCGCAAACAATGTGGTCACATCTATCGTATTTGATTATCGTGGTTTTGATACACTGGGAGAGGCGACTGTCTTATTCACAGCAGTGATTTCTGTAGTAGCACTTCTAAGAGGGGTGAAAAAAGATGAAGAGTGATATGTCCACTATTGTTAAGACTGTTACAGATTTTTTATTTGGTTTCATAATAATCTTTGGTATATATATTATCATACATGGGCACCTCACCCCAGGAGGAGGTTTTCAGGGAGGAGCAGTGGTTGCCTCAGGTTTTGCGCTCCTCTTTGTCGCATTTGCACGGACATTCTTAGATAAAAAGCCACAACAGCTTTACGGATTATTCGAAAGTGTAGGACTTTTGATATTTATATCTCTTGCTTTTTTAGGTATCTACAGGACATTTTTCTATAACTTTCTTGCAAATTCTGGAGGCCTTTTTGGTATGAAGATAACACAGGGGATAAATCCTGGATACTTTAATACAGCAGGGGTAGTTCCCCTTATGAATATGGCAGTTGGTTTTGAGGTAGCATGTGGGCTTTCCCTTATAGTTTATTTACTCTATAGAGGAGTAATAGAAGAAGGAGAGGATGGAGAGTGAACAGTTATCTTGCATATTTCACAGCCCTTTTACTTATAATAATGGGAATATATGCGGTTATATTTAAGAGAAATCTAATAAAGATCGTTATAGGTGTAAGTCTCATGGAATCAGGAGTGAATCTGTTTCTTGTGGCACTGGGATATAGACAGGGTGGCATTGCCCCTATATATACAATGGCTCCCAGGGGGCATCAGATGGTTTTACCTACACCTCAGGCATTGACCCTTACAAGTATTGTTATAGGTCTTGCTACAACTGCTCTTATGCTCACCCTTTCTATTCTTTTGTATAAACATTATAAGACACTTGATCCTACCAAGATAAGGGGGCTAATGAAATGAATATTATAGATCATGCACCTGCTCTTTTGGTGGCTATACCATTATTTACAGCCTTTCTGTATCAATTTATATATTATATAACACACAAGAATATACGATATCTTGCTACAGTAGCATTGGGAATCAACTGGATACTTGGTATATCTATGGCCTTCCACGTATTCTCTTCGGGCCCTATCTCTTATGTTTTCGGGGCATCTTCCCCTGGTCTTTCATTACCATCAGGCTATCATTTTCCCATAAGGATTATATTTGAAGCAGATGGCATGAGTGCATTTATGGCACTTATCGGTACAACAGTCTCATTTGTAGGGGCCCTTTATTCAGAGAGCTTTGCAAAGAGGTATAGTGAGCTTTCCAAGTACTTTTCTTTGCTCTTGCTCCTTACAGCAGGACTTCTTGGAATGGTCCTTACAGGAGACCTTTTCAACTTTTTTGTATTTTTTGAGATCACGTCTTTGGCATCTGTAACCCTTGCCGCATACAGAACATACAGAAAGGAATCTGTGGAGGCGGGTTTTAAATACATGCTCATTAGTACTGTATCAAGTCTACTTATCCTTGTTGCTGTAGGCATCTTGTATGGAGAATATGGTGCCCTTAATATTGCCAAGGTAGCAAGTATGATACAGTATACACTCCTTGATAAGGTGGCACTTGCCCTCTTCGTTACTTCCCTTGCCATGAAAGCAGGGTCTGTACCCATGCATTTTTGGACACCAGATACATATGGAGAAGCACCTGCACCTATCACTGCCATGCTTGTCTCTGCTTCTCAGGCAAGCCTTTATGGATTATTCAGGGTGGTATTTACCCTGTATGGATTAAAGATAAGCACCCTTACTGTGGGGTGGATAATAATAATACTTGGCGTGCTTTCCATGTTCATAGGTGTTACCATGGCTATTATCCAGAAGGATATAAAGAGACTTATGGCATATCATGCGATAAGCCAGACAGGATACATGCTTCTGGGCGTAGGTGTGGGCCTTGCTACATTTGGGACAGATGCATTTTTAAAATACGGATTTACCGCGATGAAAGGTGGTATATATCATATCATTAATCATGCCTTTTATAAAGGGCTTTTGTTCCTTACAGCAGGTGCAATATTTTATAGAACAAAAACAAGAAATCTAAATGAGATGGGTGGTCTTGCCCATACTATGAAATATACAACGATCTTTTTCATGATAGGGGCAGCTGCCATTGCAGGTCTTCCTCCATTTAATGGCTTTGCCTCAAAGCTTCTGATATATGAATCTGTATTTAAGTTTAACCCTGTTTTATCGATAATTGCCATGATGGTAAGTATCCTTACACTGGCCTCCTTTGTCAAGGTCTTCTACAGTGCCTTTTTGGGGCCAAAAAGGATAAAAGACGGAAAAGAATTCAAAGAGGTACCACCAAATATGGTAATCGCTATGGGGATACTTGCATTACTTATAGTAATATTTGGGATATTCCCGGGGTTTGTTATTAATAATATTGTAGAACCTACGGCACGGGCACTTTCGAGTCCACTTTTATATATAAGTACAATATTGGGAAAGATGTGAGGTTGATGATATGAAGACACTTGTCACAGGGTTTGGATTGTGGAATCCCCTTGTTTGGATTGTGGCATTTATAGTTATCTATATAGGGATAAAGTTTTTGGAGTCTCATGGTAGAGAAGATATAGAACGAGATGGTGATATTGTACTCCCCTTCACTTCAGGTAATTATATGGATGAAGAGGCACTACGTATCAGGGCAAGTAATGTATACTGGGGATTTGTAGAGGCGATGAAGGGGTATTATAATACCCTTACAAAAATTCATACAGGTATTATGAGTGATTATGTATATTGGTATATAGGAGTACTTGTAGTGATTATTATACTTATCGGGGTAGGCAAATGAAGATAGAGGCTATTTCCAGATATCTTTCTGATGTTACAAAATTTTTACCAAAATCCCTTTGGGTATATCATCTAAATACAGGGTCATGTAATGGGTGTGATATAGAGATACTTGCTGCACTTACACCGAGATATGATGTGGAACGATTTGGTATAAAGCTTGTGGGTTCACCAAGACATGCAGATGTTTTGCTTGTTACAGGCCCTGTTACTAAAAATCTTGAAAAAGCAGTTAAAATGGTATATAATCAGGTACCAGATCCAAAGGTAGTAATGGTAGTAGGTGTATGTGGTATTACAGGTGGTGTATTTCGTGGAAGCTATAATATACTTGAAGGGGTAAATAAAATAATTCCTGTTGATGTCTATGTACCTGGATGCCCTGCACGACCTGAGGCGATTATATATGGAGTTGTGAAGGCATGGCAAAAACTTGAAGCACTTAAAAAGGGAGAAAAGTCAGAGAGAAAGATGGATGAGGTAACACCCCAGGAAGTAAGTAGTGCTATGGAGGAACAGGATGAAAAAGATTAGATCACCAGAGGAAATAGTGGCATTTGTAAAGGATAAATTCAAAGATAATATCCTTTACTCTGAGATTAGAGAAAGGGTCCAGGGGGCCTCTGGTATAAAACTTAAAGATGTATGGTTAACGATAAATAAGAATATATTCCGAGAACTTATAGAAACACTTCATAAAGAGGTGGATTTTTTACATATATCTGTTATTACACCTTCAGATATGGGAGAGAATATAGAGGTAGTATATCACTTTTGTGTATATTATGGCAAACCTTCTTCTGAGTGTGTAATCAATGTAAAGCTTATATTACCGAAAAATGACCTTAAGGTTCCTACTATAACAGATATACTACCTGGTGCCCTTTTCAGTGAATTGGATATGCAGGATATGATGGGGATAGAAGTAGTAGGTCTTTCTGAAGAAGGTCCTCTCTTTTTGCCAGATGAATTTCCCAGAGAGTTTTATCCATGGAGAAAGGATGAAAAGAATATTGACAACTATATAAGTAAAGATTTTAGTATAAACGGTGAGGGTAACAAAAATGGAGACATATAGCTGTTCTCTTCCTATAGGACCAATACATCCTGCCTTTAAAGAACCTGTAAGACTCATATTTGAGTTAGAAGGGGAAAGAATTAAAGATGTAAAGGTAAGGGTGGGATGGACACATAGGGGTATAGAATATGTAGGCATGAAGAGAAATCCTATAAAGACAATTTATCTTGCAGAGAGAATTTGTGGTATATGTTCCAATGCCCATCCCCTGGCATTTGTAAGGGCAGTAGAAGATGCGGCAAAAATTGAAGTACCCCTTCGTGCTCAATATATAAGGGTATTTATTGCAGAACTTGAAAGGATCCATTCACATATGCTCTGGGCAGGAGTGCTTGCTCATGAGATGGGTTTTGATTCTCTTTTATTCTATACATGGAAGATAAGAGAAAAGGTAATGGATACCCTTGAGTATCTCACAGGAAACAGGGTAAACTATGCAATACTTATGATAGGTGGTGTAAGAAGAGATATTACTCAGGAAGGTTATAAATTTATAAAAGAAACTATTACCTATTACAGAGATGTAATGGATAAGATAAAGGAGACGGTCTTAGAGGATCAATCTGTGATGTTAAGGACAAAGGGTGTAGGGGTCCTTACAAGAGAGGATGCCTTGAAGCTCTCAGCTGTGGGACCCACCGCAAGGGCATCGGGTATCCCACTTGATATAAGACAGGATTATCCCTATGAGGCATATGCAGATATTAGGGTAAAGGCAATAACCCCTGATGTATATACACATGAGACACCAAAGGGGGATAGCTATGATAAGGCAGTTGTAAGGATCCTTGAGGTGGAGCAGTCTATAGAGATATTGGAATCTATTATAGATAATCTCCCTGAAGGCCCTATTGTAAAAGAACCAAATCTCTCCAAGCTTCTTATACAGCTTAAGAAGGCAAAAGGGGAAGGTGTAGGAAGAATAGAGGCACCAAGGGGAGAAGTATTTCATTATACAAGGCTTGAGGGTGTAG
>JALVIU010000029.1:0-918 GCA_027028665.1 Candidatus Atribacteria bacterium
CTCTTATGACAGCTATTTGCAATAGATACAACTGTGGCATCAATAGATAGACTTACTGCAATAATAATTGTGTATATATTCATAGCTCCTACATTATATCATAATTTTATAGATAAGGAATATAATTTAAAAGCTAAAATGAAAAAACTTATACATTTAATAAAGATACAGGATATGTAAAATGAAAATATGAGGCAGATAGGAATACATTCCACATCTCTCTTCTCTGGCCAGAGAGGAGACTAAGGGAAGGGTCGTTGTTCCCCTCAATCTCTATCGAACCAGATATGTATTGCTTGCCATGAAAGGTAACGGATCCCGATATCCATCAGTTTCTCGACCTATAGGAAATCAACTCTATAATTCTTATCTTTTGAATCCCCATGTCTTCTTGACTTCCAGGATGTAGGATGCTAAACTAAAAACAAAAGAAACCATACAGGGGTAATATGGACCATAATATAAGATTATCTAAGAATAAGATAAATAAGATAAAAGAGAGTATTCTATCTTATTTCAAAGATAGAGATGTAAAAATTTATATATTTGGAAGTAGGGCCAATCTTTCAAAAAAAGGTGGGGATGTTGATATTTTAGTAAAATTAACTACCCCATTATCAGATGAAGAAAAATTTAGGGCAAAATTAAAGATACTTTTTGATCTTTATAAAGTACTTGGAGAGCGTAAAATAGATCTCTTAATTGTCAATAAACCAGAAAAAGAGATTGAGAAGATCGCCATAAAAGAGGGTGTAGAAATATGAAGAGTGCTGATATTAAGATAAGATTTGATACCTATTTGACTGAATGTAGAAGGCATATGGACATAATAAAAAGGAATCTTAATGAACTTGAAGAATATCCTATTTTGGAAAAAGCCTTGACATTTTTTGAGAGGTAAATCTGTGATATAATATA
>JALVIU010000029.1:928-2084 GCA_027028665.1 Candidatus Atribacteria bacterium
TCTTTTTGCAAACCAAAGGAGGAAGTAATGAAATTTTGGATACCACTTGTTGTATGGATTGTTGTAAGGCTTATATTTCATGTTATTGCTCTAAAGGATAAGAGTTTTGGGAGGAAGTTTTATCAGGGTATATATGGAGGAGCTTTTGTAGATCTTATATTTTTCTTTATTGTATTTTACTGGTGGCTTCATGTAAAGGTTCTTTTTTCATATATTTTTGCTATAAATGTAGTTGCATTTCTATACTATGGAATAGATAAATTTTTTGCAAGAAATGATATGTTTAGGGTCCCTGAAAAGCTGCTACTATCCCTTGCCTTTGTGGGAGGAAGTATTGGGGCACTTATAGGTATGATCCTATTTCACCATAAGACAAAGAAGGCAAGCTTTCAGGTCTGGTTCTGGATACTTATAATTGCTCAGATAGGAATAGTATATCTTATATATAGATATATTCTAAGATAGATTCTTTTAGTCAATTACCTCTTCTATTATACCTCCCCCTATTAGATAATCATTTTCGTAAAATACTGCAGATTGACCCGAGGTTATGGCATATTCTCCCTTATCTAATAGTATCACCTTTGCCTTATCCTTAGATACATATACTATCTTTGCATCCTTTTCATGAGTGTTGTATCTTACCTTTACCTTCAATATCTTATCTTCAGGAAGGTTTTTGTATGATGGAGAAGTGATTAAGGATAGGTAAAATGCTTTTTTGATGAGTTTTTCTCTATCTCCTACTACTATTTTATTATTTTTTGAATCCAGCTTAATGACATAGAGTCTTTTGTCAGAGGATATACCAAGTCCTTTTCTCTGCCCAATAGTGTAAAATGGAATACCTTTATGTGTTCCTATTTTTTTGCCATCTGTCAGGATAAATTCCCCCTCTTTTACATCTTTTGCATAAGGCTTTATGAAGTCTTGATAGGTTGTTTTTATAAAGCATATATCCTGACTCTCTTTTTTTTGGGGAAGCCCTAATGTATCATATCCTATCCTTTTTACCTCTTCTTTTGTATAGTCTCCCAGGGGAAATAGGGTCTCTTTTAAGTCTTTTTGTGTTAATCTATATAAAAAGTAGGATTGATCCTTTTTTATATCCTTACCTTTTTTCAAAAACAGTGTGTTATCTTTTTTTTCTATTTTG
>JALVIU010000030.1 GCA_027028665.1 Candidatus Atribacteria bacterium
ATAATACTTAAAAGGGATAGTGCATATCTTCTCTCATCACTGCGAGGAAAAGACAAAAACGCCATGGAAAGGTGTGTCTGGCTTATATCTCTATGTTCTACAATAAATTTATCACCCTGTATAACCCCTTCTGCTTCTAAAAACTTAGATGGTATACCATCTCTGTCCTCACAAAAATACTTCCTGGATAAAGAAGAGATATCTTCAAAATCTATCTTACCTGCAATACTTACTGTGATGTTAGAAGGTGTATAAAATTTATCCATAAAATTTATTATATCCTCTTTTTTTATACCAGATACAGACTCTACAGTCCCTAATATATCCCTCCCCAGTGGATGATCTCCCCATATAGCCTTTATGAGAAGGGTCTCCACCCATTCCTCAGGTATATCATAGTACCTTTTGATCTCCTCCAATACCACCCTTTTCTCCTTTACAAGGTCTTCTTCCCTTAGCAGTGGGTGGTATACCATATCAGATAATACATCAAAACCTAGCTCTATATGATCTGCAGGTACCTTTACATAAAATCCTGTATACTCTTCAGAAGTAAATGCATTTATCTTTCCTCCCACCTCTTCTATAGCAAGAGAGATCTTAAGGGCATTATCCCTTTTCCTGGACCCTTTGAATACCATATGTTCTATAAGATGAGAGATTCCGTTTAAATCTTCTGGCTCATATCTTGATCCCGTTTTTACCCATACAATGATAGATGCAGACTCTACATAGGGGATCTCTTTTGCGACTACTTTTAATTTATCATCTATTGTTCTTAACTTTACCATATCTCCTCCTTTTTCTATTCCTTTATAACAAACACCTCTTCAAGGTGCATAAAATCCACTCGAGGGACAATATAAATCTTTTGGTACAATTTGTCAAGTTCTTTATCTATTTTAAATACTTCTCCTACAACTATACCTTTAGGATATATGCCACCCAAACCTGATGTTATAACTACATCTCCTCTTTTTATATTCGCCTGATTATTTATATAAATCATCTTCAAATAGTTCTTCCCCAAACCCTCTATAACTCCTATATCTCGTGTTCTCTGGATCATTCCACCTAAAGAACTCTTTACATCCAGAATAAGCATTACCTTTGCAGTTTTAGGAGTTGTAGCCTTCACCTTTCCTACAAGGCCAAGATATGTAATAACAGGCATATCCTTTCTTATACCATCATCACTTCCTTTATCTATAAATATATATTTAAACCAGTTGGAAGGCTCTCTTCCAATTACATTTGCAGGCAGAAGATTAAAGGAAGAGGTATCCTTATATCTAAGCATCTTATTCCATCTTTTGTAATAGGAAAGTTTCTCTTTTAAGGTATTATTTTCGTTTAACAATAGAGAAATGGCCCTTTTCAGCTCTTGATTTTCAATTTTTATTCGCCTATATTCTGTAAATATAGAAAGATAACTTGCTATATTTTCATAAAGTGATTGAAGGAATTGGGACAACTCGGAAAAGACCTGAGATATAGGATAGGTGAACCTATATTGATCAAGAGAAAATTTATAACTTAATGTAATAAGTAATAAAGAGATAAAAACAATAAAAAGTAGAAGGTATATATGCCTACTTTTCTTCGTCTTGTAAAACATATCTATTCCATCTGGATTAAGACACTAAAATATTTACTCGGATTATTAAATACCTTTGCTATACCATCTATCACGGAGAATAAAGGGTTTGGAGCAAAGATAACAGGTAGACCTAACTTCTCCCTTATATAGAGATCTAGGCCTTTTATAAGGGAGCCGCCTCCTGATAATACCAGACCCCTTTCCATTATATCTGCATGTATCTCGGGATCGGCTTTTGCAAGAGTTTCCCTCAATACCCTTACAATCTCATCTACAAGGGGTAGGAGTGCATGTCTTAATTCTTCTGCACTTATCTCTTTGGCCTTTGGAAGACCTGTTACCAGATCTCTCCCCTTTGCAAAGTATTTCTCATTCGGGTTATTCACTATCCCAAGATTCACCTTTATCGACTCTGCCATTTGTTCTCCTATCAGGATCTTATATTCTGATTTGAAAAATCTTATTATCTCCTCATTCATTCTATCTCCTGCTACACCTGTTATCTCATTTTGCACAAGGCCTCCTAAGGAGATAATGGCAGACTCGCTTGTACCTCCACCTATATCTATAATAAAACTACCCATGGCTTCAAATATATCCATCCCTGCACCAATGGCTGCAGCTATTGGCTCTGATACAAGATATGCCTTTTTTGCACCCAACCTATAGGAGAGCTCAAGAACCGCCCTTTTATCCACTGAACTTACAGCAGAAGGGACACATACTATAGTTTCCATGGTAGAGAAAAAACCTGATCTTACATCTGTTAATTCAAAAAACTTTTTAAGCATAAGTATAGTGTATTCAAGCTCTGATATTACCCCATATCTTAATGGTCTTACCACATCAATATAATATGGTGCACGTCCAAGCATCTTTTTTGCCTTTCGACCTACATCTACTACCTGTTTGGAATCTTTATATACACTTATTACACTGGGTTCATTAAGCACTATCCCCCTCCCCTTTACATATACAAGAGTATATGCAGTACCAAGGTCAACACCTATCTTTTTCTTAAAAATCGGTATACCCATATATAACTCTCCTCAACTCATTCAAATACACCATCTACCTCTTCCCCACAGAATTTACATTTACCGCTTTCTATGTTATACGAAATGATCTCATATCCCCTTCTTACAATTAAAGGTCTTCCACAATGCTTACAATAAGTTGTATTAGCATCTATATTCCAGACATTGCCCATATAGACATAATGGAGTTTTTCTTGTGCCATATTATAGGCCATCTTTACATGCTCAACAGGGGTTTCAGGTATCGTCATCTTATATGCAGGAAAATAACGAGAAAAATGTAGGGGAATAGCAGGATCCAGGTGGTGTACCCAATCAATGAGCTTTTTTATCATCTCTGGGCTATCATTTAGCCCTGTTATCAAAAGATTGGTAATCTCTATATGAACACCTGCATTATAAGCAGCCTCTATGCTCCTAAGCACTGGTAAAAGATGTCCACCTGTATATTTTACATAGAAATCATCACTAAATGCTTTAAGGTCTATATTCATTGCATCTATATATGGTAAGAGTTCCTTTTGAGGAATGGGATTTATATATCCATTTGTCACAAGTACCACTTTTAAACTTCTCTCTTTTACCAAAGGTGCAGAATCTTTTATAAATTCATACCAGATGGATGGTTCATTATAGGTATACGCTACCCCACATGAACCATATTCACCAGCATAAATAGCCAGATCCTCGATAGAAAGGGTCTTTGTGGGAACATCACTCTCTAAGGCTTGAGAAATCTCCCAATTTTGACAGAATGGACAGAAAAAATTACATCCAAATGTACCAATGGATAGAATCTTAGAGCCAGGTAAAAAATGATAAAGGGGTTTCTTTTCTATGGGATCTAATGCCAAAGATGTAATCTTTTTATAATTTAACGTATAAAGTATCCCATTTCTATTTAGTCTTACTCTACAATCGCCCCTTTGCCCATTTTCTATAATACACCCTTTAGGACATAGAAGGCATCTTATCCTCTTATCTTCTAATGTTTTATAGAAAAGGGCTTCCTTCAGCATGTCTAATAATGCCTCGTAACGGTAAATTTATATATTTTGATAGGTTCACCAGGGTAAATGCCTGCCTTTCTCTTTGCAATCTCTATCTGATCATCTACTGTATCCACTCCTTCAATATCAGGTAGCAGAAGACCCCTCTTAAAACCACTCTCTACTATAATTCCATACTTTTTAGGGTCAAGTTCTTCTATATCCTCTACCTCTTCTGGTTCAGATAGCACATCCACAGAGATCTCAAGTTCTGGAAGTTCACTCTCCCTCACAGGGGGAAAACGCGGGTCTTCTGTAGCGGCTGCTATTGCATTTCTTATGATTTCTTCTGCAATATTTCTCTGAGTTGGTATAAAGGTGCCTATACATCCCCTGAGGTTTCCATATTTATGCAGAGTAACAAATACACCTGCTCTATTTTCTGTAAGTTCAGATGGTGTATCATCTGGTACATCTATTATACGTCCATTCCTAATATATTCTTCTATAGCCAATCTTGCAAGTTTTGCATGGGGACTTTTCTCCATAACGATCACCCCTCTTTTTTCTCATCTATTATAATCTCGATCTTTTCAAGATTTTGGGGCATACCCTTTAGACTCTTGAGGATACCCCTTATAGCACCTTTTAAAAATTCTCCTACAAACCTATTTATCTCTATATGCTGACCATTTACCCTAAGATATACATCTTCAGAGACTTTATGCTTTCCCATAATAAATTACCCCATTATATAAACTTCCAGAGGTCTACAAATTTCTCAAAATCCTTATATTGATCATCATATTCATCAAAATTCGCAGCAAAACTTATTATATAATATATATCATCCCTTTTCACAAGAATAAGTTTTAATCTAAAGTGTTTATCCCCCTTCTTTAGAGTAAGGTCATACTCTGCTTCTCTTGCAGGAACATCTTTAAATGTAGTCTCCTCTATCCCCTTTATCATCTTTCCACCCTCTTTATAGGTCTTCTGCTTGGGAACACTTACAAAAAACTTCTGTATCTCTTCTTCAGAAAGAGGCTTCTTGGGTTTTACCACACCAACTACTATTACAGGAAAATCTTTTTTTCTGTCTTTTAAGGTCATTTCTATCTGTACGCCATCTTTTGCCTTTCGATAGTTAGAAAATTCCCAATTATCTCCTGGTAAAGAAATAGAAAAATGTAGTTTTTCATCACTTATCGTACTACCCTCTACCTTATGCGGGCGATTCATAAAAGTAAATATAATCTGGGGTAGAAAGATAAGGATAATCGCAATATAGATAAAAACTAACCACTTATTTTTAAACATAAATATTGCTCCTTTCGGTTTTTTATATATTATACATTATAATCTAAAATATGCAAGTAATTTTATAAGAACAAAAAAGCCCTGACAGATAAAACTGTCAGGGCTTTACAAATAAGAGGGTTAGAACCCATGCTCTGCAAACCTCTTTAGTCTTTCAAAGCGTTCCTTTACATCCTCTTCTGCCTTTTTAAAGAGCATCTCTGCCCTCTCCGGGAATAGCGTCTTAAGACCTGCAAATCTTACCTCTCCATTCATGAAATCTATAAGTTTTCCATTTAGCTCTTTTGGTCCATCAAGACGGAATGGGTTCTTTCCTTCTGCTTTTAAACGTGGGTCATATCTATATATTGGCCAGTATCCACAATCTACTGCTTCTTTTTCTTCACGAATAGAGAACATACCTTTCTTTATACCATGTGCAATACATGGAGAATAAGCAATGATAATTGATGGTCCTTTGTAGGATTCTGCCTCCTTAAATGCCTTAAATGTCTGAGCAAAGTTTGCACCAAGTGCCACCTGAGCCACATAGACATAGCCATAGGTCATTGCCATAAGGCCAAGTTCCTTTTTCTTAATATACTTTCCTGCTGCTGCAAATTTTGCCATGGCACCAGTCTGTGTAGCCTTGGATGCCTGTCCACCTGTATTGGAATATACCTCTGTATCAAGTACCAGTACATTTACATCCTCACCAGATGCAAGCACATGATCAAGACCACCATATCCTATATCATATGCCCATCCATCTCCACCTATGATCCACACAGATTTCTTGATAAAGTACTCTTTATTTTCATAAAGTTCATTTAGGATCTCTTTTAATCTTCCTTTTGCATCTTTATGCGCAAGAAGAATAGCCCTTCTAAGCTCTGTGTTAAGTTCCTTTGTCTTTTCTGGGTCATCTATATTCTCAATCCATGAGGTAAAGAGATTTCTAAGCTCATCACCTACACCTAATGACATGGCCTCTTTCATAAGGGCTGCCATGCTCTCTCTTGTATTTTTTATACCAAGTGCTATACCATATCCATATTCTGCATTGTCCTCAAATAGGGAATTGGCCCAGGCAGGTCCTTTTCCTTCTTTATTCATACAGTATGGTGTAGACGGTGCAGTTCCTCCATATATGGATGAACACCCTGTAGCATTTGCTATTACCATCCTGTCTCCGAATAACTGTGTTGCAAGCTTGATGTAAGGTGTTTCACCACATCCTGCACATGCACCAGAGAACTCAAACAAAGGTCTATTAAACATAGCATTTGTAAAGTTGTTATCTCCGATAGGATTTCTATCTGGTAAGCTCTCTGCAAATTCCCA
>JALVIU010000031.1 GCA_027028665.1 Candidatus Atribacteria bacterium
TATAAAGTGCTCAAACATTATATCTTCTCCATGGATATGAATGACAATAAACTTCAGTTTATCTTTTATACGATCAAGTACCTGTAGGTCATACTTTACTCCAAACCTTTTATGAAGCGATTCATCTATAAACTTAAAAGTTGCTACTTGTGTAGCAAAAAATATACCATCTACTCCTTGATCAGCAAGCTTTTCTATATATTCTGCGGTTTCCTCTGAGATAATAGAAAGCACTCTTTCGATTGTCTCAGGGATTTCTATAAGGTCCTTTACAATCTCATCTCCACGTAACTTCTTCAAAGTGGTGAGAGGAGAAAAAATCGTTTCCATCATAGGAAAAACTGCATCCAACTCTTTTTGAATATAACTTATACAAAGTATTCTATCTTGATAGGCCCCTATATTTGTAGGAAGTTTTTGAACTTTTTTCCAATCTTCCTGGGTTAATACTGCAGGTTTTTTTATCTTAGCTACAGGGATCCTGCTTTTATCTACATCGATAATAGCTCCTCTATCTCTCACAGTATATGCACCAGAAGGATTTAATTTTAGTATATCCACATCATATGTAAGAGCAAGCTCAATTTCTTTTTCTGCAAGAGCCAGAGGCTTATCATCATACTCCAAATGATGCATCCATAGACTAAAGGGTATGTAATCTAAATATTCTCCCCGAAAAGCAGTAAAAATTTTATCACGTTTTTCCATAAATCCCCCTTTTACAGTTTACTTATCATAAAACAAATAATAATGTGTGTCAAGGTATTTACTTAAACCCTAAATAAGATATATTATAATCTCCTGTCGTTTTGCATTTTATCCTCTTTAAGAAAAAGAGGGCTGCATAAAAGTCCATATCTTTTTTTCTCTATATGACGAAACCCCGCTATAGAGCTGGGAAATAAGGGTTTCAAACATTTCAAAAGTAAGAGATTGTTTACCATCTGAAAGTGCCATATCAGGATCATTATGCACCTCTACCATTATTCCATCTGCCCCTGCTGCGATAGCTGCACGTGCAAGAGGTATAACAAGAGATCTTTTACCTGCTGCATGAGAAGGATCTACACATATAGGAAGATGTGTAAGCTCTTTAAGTACAGGAATAGCACTTATATCAAGGGTAAAACGTGTAAGCCTTTCATATGTTCTTATCCCACGTTCACATAGAATTACATTTGGATTTCCATGGAATACTATGTATTCTGCCGCAGATAGAAACTCATCTATAGTAGACATAAAACCCCTTTTTAAAATAATAGGTTTCTTTGCCCTCCCTGCTCTCTTTAAGAGAGAAAAATTTTGCATATTTCTTGCACCTATTTGTATGATATCTGCATATTTTTCTACATATCCAAAAGAATCTGTATCCACTGCCTCTGTGACCACATACATTCCAAGCTCATTTGCTATATTTCTTAAGATCTTAAGTCCCGTGATTTCAAGACCTTGAAAAGAATAAGGAGATGTGCGGGGTTTATATGCCCCACCTCTCAAAAGCCTTATTCCATGGTTTCTTAAAAAATAAGCAATGGTTTTTATTTGATCATGGGCCTCCACTGCGCATGGGCCAGCTATTACAGTAGGGGCTTTTCCTCCTATAACAATATCTCCTATTGAAATAAAAGTATCCTGTGATTTAAATTCCCTGGTCACAAGGAAGTAAGGTGCTTCATTTTTAATAATTTTATCCACGATATAAGTATTATTTAATTTCTTCAAGATAAAGCCTTCGTTTACACTATCTAATATCCTTAAAATTATTTTTCCATAACGAGATATAACCTCAATATTATATCTGGACAATATAGTATTCCTGATATGTTCCACATCATCCATTTTTACACCTTTTTTCATAATTACTATCATGGCATCTACCTCCTTTCTTATTTTTCAAACCATAAAAAAAGGGCACCTGACTGTGAGTCAGGTGCCCTTTAAACAAAAAGGGGGTATCCGAAATCTTCGGATACCCCCTAAAGGTTTATCTATGTCGCAAATTACCACCGTCGACACAGATAACCCTTTACAGAGGGCACCTGTGTCCCGGTAAAGTATCGATTTGACAAAATTAG
>JALVIU010000032.1 GCA_027028665.1 Candidatus Atribacteria bacterium
ACATAAGTACTTTGGTAAAAACCACGTATTAAAGGGAATAAACCTTTCTGTTAAAAGGAATGAAGTTGTTGCAATAATAGGTGCTTCAGGTTCTGGAAAAAGCACATTTTTACGTTGCCTGAATGGGTTGGAACGTATTCAAGAGGGGGAAATATATGTAGAAGGACAAAATGTTCCTTCTATTTTGGATACACCTCAGATCAATAAATTAAGGCAAGATATTGGAATGATATTCCAGAGTTTTAATCTATTCCCTAATTATACTGCACTGGGAAACATTACCCTTGCATTGACTAAAGTAAAAAAGATGGGAAAGAAAGAGGCAGAAGATGTGGCTTATAAGTTTCTTTCTAAGGTAGGTCTCAGGGATAAGGCCTTTTCCTATCCCTATAATCTTTCAGGAGGGCAACAACAGAGGATTGCAATAGCACGAGCCCTTGCTATGAATCCAAAGGTAATGATGTTTGATGAGCCCACATCTGCCCTTGACCCAGAAACGGTAAAGGATGTACTTGATGTAATGGAAGAACTTGCACAAGAAGGGATGACAATGATCGTGGTAACCCATCAGATGGGATTTGCAAAGGTGGCGGCAGATAGAGTAATCTATATGGATGAAGGTGTTATAGTGGAAGAAGGAACCCCAGATGAGATCTTTTCCCATCCTAAAAATGAACGAACTAAACAATTCTTAGGGAAATTATTACTTGTATAACTATACTTCTGATGGAAGGGGGTGAGAAAACAAAGTAGATTTATTTTAATTGTTGTACATTTAAAATTTAAAGGGAGGTGGCGTTATGAGAAGGTCCATTTTTTCAAAGATTTTACTTATTACCATTTTAATTACCCTTTTTGGTTTCTTATTTGCCTTTGTAGGTTATAGTGCAGAAAAACCTGTATATGGTGGAAAGTTAACCATTGCTATACCTGCAGAGCCCCCTGGCTTAGACCCAACCTCAAATACCGCAGCAGTAATTGATAGAGTGGTTTACAATAATGTATATGAAGGTCTTGTTAAGATCAATAGAGAAGGAAAGATTACCCCAGCACTTGCTGAATCCTGGGATGTATCAAAGGATGGTCTTACATATATATTCCATCTTAGAAAGGGTGTAAAGTTCCATGATGGCTCAGATTTTACTGCAGCTGATGTTAAATATACAATAGAGAGAAATACAAAGAAAGATACAAAAAATGCACATCCAGAGTTCTTCAGAGTTATTAAAGAGATGAAGGTGATAGATGACTATACTATTCAATTTAAACTGGGTGAGCCAAACTTTATGTTCCTCTTCAATCTTGCAAGGGGAGATTCTGTTATAGTGCCTGAAGGTCATGATGAAGACCTAAAGAGCCATCCCGATGGCACTGGTCCATTTAAGTTTAAGGAATGGGCAAGGGGAGATCATATAACACTTGTAAAGAATGAAAATTATTGGAATCCAAAGCTTCCATATCTCGATGAAGTAGTATTTAAATTCATACCTGATGAAACCACACAGCTTGCAGCCCTTAAGGCAGGGGATATAGATGTAGTTGCATACATCTTAAGTCCTGAGAGTGTGCCAGATGTAGAGGCAGATCCAAACCTCAAGGTGCTAAAAGGTGGTGTAACCACAGGTGATGTAATCCTTGCTATAAATAATTCCAGAAAGCCATTTAATGATGTAAGAGTAAGAAGGGCAATAAGTTATGCAATCGATAGGAAGGCTGTAATCGATGGTGCAATGTTTGGATATGGTACACCTATTGGTAGCCATATGAGCCCTGCAAATCCATACTATGTAGACCTTACATGGGTATATCCTTACAACCCAGAGAAGGCAAAGGAGCTTTTAAAAGAGGCAGGATATCCAAACGGCTTTAATGCAGTCATTAAGCTTCCTGCACCATATAAATATTCTGTAAAATCTGGAGAGGTAATTGCCGATCTTCTAAAGGATGTAGGTATAAACCTCAAAATAGAGCTTATTGAATGGGGTCAGTGGATTCAGAATGTATTCTTGAAGGCAGATTATGACCTTACAGTTATTGGCCATGTTGAGGCATTCGATATCGGTATATATGCAAA
>JALVIU010000033.1 GCA_027028665.1 Candidatus Atribacteria bacterium
AAGGAATCCTTTATATCAGAATACAATATACCCATACGCATAAGATATGATGATAAAAGGCTTCAGGATTATTATAAAAAACTCAAAGAAAAGTACGAGACATCACCTATAAATGCAAGACTAAAGGGGAAGAAAAAGATCATACGGGAGATAAAGGGCATAAGATTTAAAACTACATATGAAGAGTTTGTAAATAGATTTATAAATGCCGCAATTGATGAAAATATGTCTTATATCAATATAGATGTAGTTTTTATTGACCCGGAGGTAACATTTAAAAAGATATTAGAAAAATTAAGACTTAATATATTGATCTCATCCTATAAAACATCTATAAAGGAAAAAGAAGAAGGTTCAAGATACAATGTACTGCTTGCTGCAAAAAAAATAGATGGAACCATATTGAATTCAGGTGAGGAGTTTTCCTATAATAAGGTAGTAGGACCTGCAGAGAAAAATGATGGCTTCCAAAAGGGTCTTGTTATAGTGGGAGGCAAATTCGTTCCAGGGTATGGAGGGGGGGTATGTCAGACATCATCCACCCTCTATAATGCCGTCTTACTTGCTGGATTAAAGGTACTTGAGAGATACAATCACAGTGTATATGCAGATGCTACATCATATGTACCATTGGGAAGGGATGCAGCAGTATATTATGGCCATAAAGACTTAAGGTTTAAAAATACACTTCCTTATCCCATTGTAATAGCTGCATACCAGGATGGGGACTATCTAAATATAGAGATATGGGGAAGAGAAAGGCCAAAGGCAAAATATACGATAATCACAAGGGGAAAAGAGGTTATAAGCTATAAGACAATTGCGAAAAAAGACTCCAATCTTCCTGAAGGTAAGGAAATAATAGAAAGAGAGGGTATAAACGGCTATAGGATAAAGACATATCTTGAGATAGAGGAAAATGGGAACAAGAAAGAGATACTGCTTTCGAATGACTATTATAGGCCTATAGATAAAATTATAAGGGTAGGAAAATGAGAAAAAATAGGTATCTTTATCTTTTATATATTATCTTAATATTCTCTATCTTTTTCTCTCCCAAAACCCTATGGGCAAGTAAAGGTATAGTATATATAAACATAAAAGAACCCATTGATTATATAATACGTCTTCTACCTGTGGAAATAGGTATAAATTATTTCCTGAAATTTACTAAAGATCCAAGGATAGTGCCTGTAAAGTTTGCAGAAGACTACTCTGTATGGATAAGACACTACAGAAAGAAAAAGGAAGATGGAAAGATAAATATTTCATTTATATTAGAACTAAGAACAAGAGCAGGCCTATTTAGTAAGGGAGTTTTGCTCCAAAGAAAAAAGATAGATATATCATATGATAAAGATGCACCTATCCCTATAAGAATCATTATTGATAAAAAGACAGAGAAGATAATCAAGAGATTGGGTATAGATATGGATAGTGTGGAGAGGGAGGCATTTTGGGTAGGAACAAAGATTACAGATGAGATAATGCGTATGATAAAGGCCGAAGAGGAATAAAAAAAGGGCGAGGATTTCCTCGCCCTTTTTTTATTATCACTATATCTACTACCTGAGGAGTGATAATACTCCCTGTGGAAGTGTATTTGCCTGTGCAAGCATTGCAGTGGATGACTGATTGAGTATCTGGTATTTTGTAAATCTCATCATCTCTCTTGCCATATCTACATCACGGATACGGGACTCAGATGCTGTCATATTCTCTGCAGATACATTGAGGTTTGCAATGGTGTGCTCAAGTCTGTTCTGATATGCACCGAGTTTTGCACGCTCACTTGATACATCAGATATTGCCTTGTCAATAAGCTCAATGGCATTTTCTGCATAATCTCTTGTTGTCACACCTACACCCTTTAAATCTTGTAAGTTAGTAAATTGATTGCCTGTTACATCCTTTCCAAGTGCTGTAGAACGCATATCATTTATACCCATACGCATAGTCTGATCTTTGTTTGCACCTATATGGAACTGTAATGTGTTGTCGTTATCCACTGTCACATTTCCTGTAGGTCCTGATGCAGATTCATCTCCAACCCATTTACCAA
>JALVIU010000034.1 GCA_027028665.1 Candidatus Atribacteria bacterium
CATCATATCTACCACCTGTGGGTGCAGTAGTACCAGATAGGGGACCTGGTGCAAAGATCAATTTGTTCTCAGGGGAAAGGGGGTCTATCTTGGGATCTATCTCATCTGCAAGATACTTACTTCCCAGACCCCTTGCCCCAAGAAACATCTTCATCTTTTCTTCTGGTATCCCCTCCTCTTTGATGGTACCATTTGTGAGGTCTACACGGAGAAGTTTACCCCAAAAGCTGTTTGCCATATTTTACCTCCTTTTTATCTCCTTCCTTTCCAAGAGAAGGGAGGTCAGAGGGTTTCCCCAATGGCCCTATCGGCAATCTTCCATAGCATTATATACCTTAGGAAGAATTGCTCGGAAGGAGGTATAATATAATTTTCTTGATTATAGCTTAAAAAAGATAAAATTTCAAGTATGCTGTATCTTTTCTTGCCCTTTTCTGAATAATGTAGTATAATATATTATGGGTGAGTAATATGAAGTTTACTGTCAAACCATGCAAGTCTATGTTTTTAGGTATAATTGCTACCGGCCTTTTTTCTGGGTTGGGTATGGCGTTTTATATAAATCTACCAAGGGGACTTTTTGTATCAATAATTGAAATCTGCACAATAAAGATGTTTGGACTCCTTCCTGGACTTATTATAGGAAGGATAATTGCTGTAAGCTGGAGCCACACCATATTGGCAGGTTATATAGAGAGGTATAAGAGGGCCATAGCTCAAAGGGAGGTTAAGTCCCTTTCTCTGTGGAGCGTATAGCCCTATATATCTAAAAAGAGGAGAGAACCTGCCCCCAATACACCTCCCCATTTGCCAAGTGTAGATATCTCAATAGGTGTATTTCTCACAGCAGATAAAGCATTTTCTCTTACATAATTCACTATAGGTGCCAAAAGGATATCCTTTTGGGCATGGAATAGTCCTCCCCCAAGAACTACTATATCTGGGTCAAATAGGTTTATAAGACTAACTATTCCCATTTTAGATGAATTTATAGCACGTTCTATAAGCCTTTCTCCAAAGGGATCCCCTGCTCTTTTTGCATCAAACACCATCTTTGTAGTAATCTTTTCTGGATCTCCCTTGCACATTTTATATATATACCCTTTCTCCCCACTCTCTATACCTTCTTTTGCCCTATTTACAAGTCCTGCACCGCCTGCTATGGATTCCCAGCAACCCCTGCTTCCACATACACATAGTGGACCATCATATTCTACTTTTATATGCCCTACTTCCATAGCTACACCATGGGAACCAAAATAGAGCTTCCTATCAATAATTACCCCACCACCTATCCCTGTACCCATATATACTGTTACAAGATTTGATACTTTATCTTTGCGGGTGATGTATTCTCCTACCGCACCTACATTTACGTCATTTTCTAAAAGTATTTTTAGGCCTGTCCTTTCTCTTAAATATACAAGGAGATTGACACCATTTATTACCTTTATATTACTTTTTACGATGCCTAAATATTTCTTTATGCTCCCATCAAGATTCCTCACCCTCTTTATAGCATTTGCCAGACCTATGCCAATCCCCTCTATATCACTTAAGGTAAGCCCATTTTCCTCAAGGAGGGTTATAATATGATTGTATATATTTTCATATACCTCTTCTTCCTTTTCGTCACCCTGTGGTGATGAAAAGGAAAGAGGACTTATTACATGAGATGATCTATTTACTATTCCCATCCTGATGTTAGTACCACCAAGATCTATTCCTACTGCATATTCCTTCATCAAAATTTTCTCCTTTGCAGTTTTATGCAAAGTATAACATTAATGATATTTATGTGTCAAGAGATAGCTTTTTACCTTTATTACTTGATTACTTTGAAATTTTTACTTCTTGCATTTTTCGGATTTTTGCAATATAATCTACATATAAGGAGGAAAAATATGATCGATATAAATATGGAAAGGATCTTGGAGATTGCAGAGGAAGCAGGAAATCTTATCCTTGAGGTATATAGTTCAGAATTTTCTGTAGAATACAAAGAAGACAGCTCCCCTTTGACTCTGGCTGATAAGAGATCCAATGAGTTTATTACAAGTA
>JALVIU010000035.1 GCA_027028665.1 Candidatus Atribacteria bacterium
GTATTATTTATCTTCTCTATCTTTCTTTTTTAATTTCTATTAAATTTTCTTCTGGAATACCTAAAATTTTTCTTGGCTTATCTTTTATACCTATAAAATTTCACCCCCAGCATCATTAGCAGGCACAACAACAGTTTTCCATAACTTACTTTTAGTGGGTAAATTTTCTTTAAATTCAATTTTTCTTCCTTCAAGTTGTGTTAAAATTTTTTCAATTTCATAATAATTACTCCTCAATTCTCTGGGATCACCCTAATTTCAGTTTTCTTGTAGCTATGCGGATTTTGATCATCTTAACTACCTATCACCTCATAGAATTCGATGATTTCTTTGCTATTTCTTTCTATCCAGCAAATATTAATTCTATGGGCGGTAATTCCAAGGAAAACCCCAAGTTTGTAATTGTACTTCTTGACTTCATTTTTCAACTTTTTGATATCATTCTTAGCGTCTTTACTATCTATTGAATTTTTCTTGATTTCAAAAATGCACAAATTATTATCTGAATTTCTTTTGTGTATAATTATATCAGGTCTTACATTAGAACCGTTCATGTTTCTTTTGACATTTGCTTTGTCTCTATTGTACTCTAAATCGATATTATATTCCCTAAACTTCTCCTCCAGATACACACCGATTCTATGTGCCATCGTAACTTCGTGCACATCTAACTTCATAAGTTCAGGCCAATCATTTGCTATAAAATTATATATGGCACATTTTATAAGTATAGCTTCTTTTTTAATGCTCATCATATCTCAAACCTCATTATCTTTAATATTCTTTAATATTCTTTCGTTTTTTTCTTATACTTTCCAACTTTTCTTTCAATCTCAAGCAGTAGCTTTTATATCTTTTAGTAAGTTCTTTTTATGGCTGATTGTTCTTCCTATTTGAATATAAGTGCATTCATTGCTATCTCTTCCCTTAACATTTTTTATATAGTTTTGCTGCAAATCCCACCACAGAACCCTTTCCATAATGTACATCAGGCATAATACGTGGATGGGTCCCTTTTGATACAATAGAATTGACATATGTATATATCTGAGATAGTGCAGCCTGTTCTATATTATCTGTAAAGATCTTACATTCTTCTTATTTACCTTTTATAATTAGCATGGTTTATCTCCTTTTTCTGTATTTAAATTAATATCGGTAAGACCTCTTATAATCCCTGAGATAATTTTGACATACCCTGAGAGATATGCTAAAATTTTAAGAAATTAAACTTATTGAAAGTGGAGGGTCTTTATGAAACCATTGGAAGGAATAAGGGTTTTGGATTTTACACATGTGTTAGCAGGTCCTTATGCCACTATGATCCTTGGAGATTTGGGTGCAGAAGTTATAAAGATTGAAAGACCTAAAATAGGTGATGACTCAAGGGGTTTTGGGCCATACAAAAATGGAGAGAGTGCATATTTTGCCAATATAAATCGTGATAAATATGGAATAGTACTTGATCTTAAGGCCGAAGAGGCAAAAAAGATAGTAAAAGAGCTTGTAAAGAAGAGTGATATTGTAATTGAGAATTTTAAGCCAGGCACTATGGAAAAACTTGGATTTTCCTATGAGGAATTTTCAAAGATCAATCCAAAGATAATATATGTATCAATATCTGGCTTTGGGAAAACAGGACTTTATAAGGATAGGCCAGGATATGACATGATAGTTCAGGCATTTGGTGGTATTATGAGCATCACAGGTCCAGAGGGAGGACCTCCTGTAAGGGTAGGTACATCTGTCGGTGATATAACAGCTGCACTGTTTTCAGCAATAGGTATCCTTTCTGCATTAGTCGTAAGAGATAGGACAGGCAAGGGTCAGTTTATAGATGTAGCTATGCTTGATTGTCAGCTTGCTATCTTGGAAAATGCCATAATGAGATATTATATCGCAGGAGAGATTCCAGGACCTCTGGGTACGAGACACCCCTCTATTGTTCCATTTCAGGCATTTAAGGCAAAGGATGACTGGATTGTAATAGCAGTGGGAAATGATAATCTTTGGGGCAAGTTCTGTAGAGCAGTAGGTAGGGAAGAACTCATAGATGATCCAAGATTTAAGACAAATCCTAAGAGATTAGAAAATTATAAGATTTTAAAGCCTATAATAGATGAGATAGTTTCCCAGAAGACAGTAGATGAATGGCTGGAGATTTTCTTAAAGGCAGAGGTGCCATCTACCAGGATAAATACTATAGATAGAACAGTAAATGATCCACATGTAAAGGCCCGCGGGATCTTACAAAAAGTTAAACACCCTGTAATAGGGGATATGCTTATTCCAAAGTTGCCCATCATGTTTTCAGAGACACCTGTAGATATAGAAAGACCTGCACCACTCCTTGGAGAGCATAATGATAAGGTATTAAAAGAACTCCTTGGCTATACTGATGAAGAAATAAAATCTCTAAAGGTCAAGGGTGTATTGGGGTAAGAGATAAGATTTGTGATATAATTATTTTAAGAAAAATAAAAAAGGGGGTATTTTTATGAAGGCAAAGAGAATTTTAGGGGTTTTGCTTTTGGTTTTGGTGTTATCTTTTATAGTAGGTGTACCATCTTTTGCAAAATCTGGCACACTTGTACTTCTTGAGACAAATGATTTACAAAGTGCTGTAGTACCTTTTAAGGCAAAGGTTTATGTAAATGGAGAAAAGGTAAAAAAGATGGTAGGAGGACTTGCACGTGTTGCAAGTTTTTACAAGGAGATGGTGAAGGAGTATGATGGAAGTGTAGTGCTTGTATCAGGTGGAGATGATACTATAGGACCATTATTTTATTACTTCCATGGAAAACCAGAGTACAGGGGGATGAGCCTTGCAGGGTACTCAGTAGTTGCCCCAGGAAATCATGAGTTTGACCTTGGACCAGCAGTATATGCAGAGGCAATTGACCATGCATCCTTTGATATAATAAGTGCAAATTTAAAAATAAAGGAACCCATCTTACAAGGAAAGATTAAGCCTTATGTAATTAAAAATGTAGGTAATTTGAAAGTGGGATTCTTTGGTCTTATGACTTCTGAACTTCCTATTGTCTCAAATGCAGGTGAAGGTGTAGGAGTAGAAGGGGATTATGTAAAGGTTGCAAAACAGATGGTAAAAGAACTTAAAGATAAAGGAGTAGATGTAGTTATAGCTGTTACCCATATAGGACTTACAGAGGATATAAAGCTTGCAAAACAGGTAGAGGGAATAGCCGCTATCCTTGGTGGCCATAGTCATAGCCTTACAAAGAAGGCAGAAGTAGTTGATGGACCAAATGGATGGAAAACTGTTGTAGTACAAGCAGGTGCAAGGGCTATGTATGTAGGTAAACTTGTCCTCCCGGTGGATAATGGAAGACCTGTGATAGATGGGATGAAGTGGGAACTTGTACTTATGGATGAGAATATTCCCGAAGATGCTGCTGTTTCTTCATATCTTGAACCTATGATAAAGGCAATGGATGAGAAGCTCTCTATTCCTATCGGTGAATCTTTGGTAGATCTTGATGCACGGAAAAAGGCTGTAAGAGCTGGAGAATCCAATCTGGGTGACTTTATTGCAGATGCATTCCTCTGGAAGTTTAAGGGAGATGTGGCAGTCACAAACGGAGGTGGAATAAGGGGAGATAAGATATATCCTAAAGGAGAAATAAGTTATAAGACACTTACACAGATTCATCCCTTTGGGAATACAGTAGTTATTGCAGAACTAACAGGAGAGGAACTTCGTAAAGTTCTCGAAATTTCTGCTTCTGCCCTTATCGGGCCAAATGACAACTATGATGGTAAGAAAAGAACTCCGACAGGTGGATTTTTACAGGTTGCAGGTCTTAAGGTTACATATGACCTTACAAAACCGCCTACAATTATAGATAATAATGGAAATGTTGAGAAGTGGGGAGAAAGAGTTGTTAAGGTAGAGGTATTAAAGAATGGAAAGTGGCAACCCCTTGATCCAAAGGCTACATATAAGGTAATTACAAATAGCTGGACAGGACATGGTGGAGATAAGTACTATATATTTAAGAAAAAAGGTGTATATGATACTACAATGCCTATAGTAGATGTGATGGCAGAATATATAAAATACCTTGGTGGAAAGATCTCTCCAAAGGTAGAGGGTAGGATCACAATAATAAAATAATTATTTAAATTTCTATTTAGTAGTTGACTATATTTTGTATTTGTGTTATACTTGCATCAGCAAGTGTTTAGCTTGTAAATAAGTTTTAGGAGGCGTCAGTTTTGAGCGAGAAAGGTAAAGTTAAGTGGTTTAATGCAAGTAAGGGGTATGGGTTTATTGAGAGAGAGAATGATTCTGATGTTTTTGTTCATTACTCTGCAATCGTAGGTGATGGATATAAGACATTAGAAGAGGGTCAAGAAGTTGAGTTTGATATTGTTCAAGGAGAACGTGGTCCTCAAGCATCTAATGTAAAGAAGCTTAGCTAAAAATTAACCACAAAAAAATCAGAGAAGCCCCGATAAATGTATGTTTATCGGGGCTTCTTTTTATGTGCTATAATATAATTAGAAAATAAACAAGGAGGAGATAATATGGAAGTAATATTCAAAGGAAGACATGTAAGCATACCAGATAATATAAAAAATTATATATCAAAAAAACTTGCTCCTATCGAAAGACACCTTGATAATGTAGAAAGTGTGAATGTAGTTGTATCCACAATAAAAAATACTACTATTATCGAGGTTACTGTAAACGCTAAAGGCTTAATCATAAGGGCACAAGAGGATGGTAAGGACTGGAGAGATGTAGTTGACAGCGTAGTAGAGAAATTGGAATCTCAGATAAGAAAATATAAGGGAAAGATGTATGATAGATTTAGAAAAGGACACAATGTAGAACCCCTTGAGGAAGAAGTAGAAGAAGAGGATACAATAAAGATAGATAAAGTGAAAGAATTCCCTATGAAACCTATGAGTGCAGAAGAGGCTGTGCTTCAAATGGAGCTTTTGGGACACAATTTCTTTGTATTTAGAGATGCAGATACAAATAATATAAATGTAGTATATAAGAGAAAAAACGGAGGATATGGCTTAATAATTACAGAGTAAAATGATAAAGTGGCTAAAGAAAATTATAGCCTCAGATGAGGCGAGACTTAAGAAGCTTTGGAAAGAAGTAGAAAAAGTAAATTCTTTAGAAGATGATTTAAAAGGGCTTTCAGATGAAGAACTTGCATCATATACTCCAAAATTTAAGGAGAAATTGGCCTCAGGAGAGACTCTGGATAGTCTCTTGCCTGAAGCCTTTGCTGTTGTAAGAGAGGCTGCAAAGCGCACCATAGGGATGAGACATTTTGATGTACAGGTTCTTGGAGCTATAGTTCTTCACCAGGGAAGGATTGCAGAGATGAAAACTGGTGAAGGTAAGACTCTTGTTGCTACTATGCCTGCATATTTAAATGCACTTACAGGAAAAGGTGTGCATATTGTTACTGTAAATGATTATCTTGCAAAAAGGGATAGAGAATGGATGGGTCCCGTGTATGAATTTTTGGGTTTAAAGGTGGGTGTCCTTCAGCATGATCAAGGATTTAAAGAAAAAAAAGAGGCCTATCTCGCAGATATTACCTATGGAACAAATAATGAGTTTGGCTTTGACTATTTAAGAGATAACATGTCTCTCCAGGAGGAAGAGCTTGTTCAGAGGGGGCATTATTATGCCATCATTGACGAGGTGGATAGTATACTCATTGATGAGGCACGTACCCCACTTATCATATCTGGACCATCAGAAGGCTCTGTAGATATATACTATAGAGCTAATCTTGTTGCAAAGAAACTGATAAAAGATGAAGATTTTGAAATAGATGAAAAGGCTAAAAATGTAACTTTGAAAGAGATCGGGGTAAAAAAAGCGGAGTCTCTATTTAAAGTGACAAACCTTTATGAACCTTCCAATTCAGATCTTCTCCATGCACTTATACAGGCCTTAAAAGCCCATCATCTATTTAAAAGAGATGTAGACTATATTGTAAAAGATGGTGAGGTAATTATTGTTGATGAATTTACAGGTAGGCTTATGTTTGGAAGAAGATATAGTGATGGATTACATCAGGCAATAGAGGCAAAAGAGGGTGTAAAAATAAAAAAGGAAAATCAAACCCTTGCAACTATTACCCTTCAAAACTATTTCCGTATGTATGAGAAGATAGCTGGAATGACAGGTACGGCAAAGACAGAAGAAGAGGAATTTTT